>CAJFOG010000050.1 GCA_904395785.1 uncultured Eubacterium sp.
GTCAACGAGCAAAAGAAGCCTTACAAAAAGCAGAAAATAGAATTAAAGTATATGAATTATAAGAAAAGCACGAAGGGTGCTTTTTTCATATATAAAAAGGTATCACATGAAGATGTGATACCTTATAGATTATTTATCATGAATGAATTTACGGGTAACAGCTAAAGCATAAAGGCATATAGCACTAATACTTGATAATATCCAAAACATAACTTTATTCGTAGAGTCAGAAGTACTAGGAGTAGAGTCTTTATCTTGAAGTGCGTTATTTTTATTTATAGAATGATTGGTATCTAAATTTGTAGAATTAGAATGCTCATTAGGTTTTTCCACTTTATTTGAATTATTTTCAAAAGATTCATCATTATGTGTGTTATCTTCATTCGTATTTCCAGGTTTTAGTTGATCTATGTTACTGGAATTATTTTCATTGTTTGAATCATTATGATTCCCATTGCTAGTTTCATTATCGTTGGTAGTTTCATTATCATTGGTAGTTTCATTATCATTCGTAATTGTACTATCATTAGTAGAAGTATCATTTTGTGCAACTTTTTGTGTTATTTTAAACTCATGTTCACTAGATGCTTCTTCATAGAAATCATCACTTTGTAAAGTAGCAATTACTTTATAAGAACCAGGTTCTATAGGAGCTTTATCTAATGCTATCCATTGATTATCTTTTTTCATATACCATATATAATTGATATTTCCACTACTTCCATCAGTAGATAAAGTTGGTTGATTAACAGAAGTATCATCAAATGTTTTGTCTAGAGTATCTTTAATTGTAAGAGTACTATTTGCTTTTTGAATAGTAAGATAAGTTATGACTTGATTATCTGCAATATTGTCATTCCCAATATAACGTATTTCAATAGGGATATCCTTACTAGCTTTTAATAATCGTTTTGTAGTATCATAAGATAATGTAACGGTTTCTCCTGGATGTATTTGCACTGCATCACTTATTTGAACACCATTTGAGAATAAAGCAATTTGGTTAGTAGATAAACTTTTAACTGAGCTAAAAGTTGGACTTACATGTACTTCAATGTCAATTGTTTCTCCATGAGTAAATACAGAGTTTTCTAGACCATTTTTCATTACAATAGGCGTTAATAAGCTATCGGATTTTTTTTATGTAAAAGATGTTGTACTGTATACACCACCATCATTAGTATATGAAGAAACATTATATAATCCAGGTTTTGTTAAGGATAATTCTCCTTTATCATTAAATTTCATTATGGAAGGAGTTCCATTATCAATTGTCACGGTCACATCTGTGTTTGGATCACCATAAATAGTTGCATGATAATAATACAGATTCTCTGCTTCTAATTTAGGAGCTGGAACATAAGTGATGTCTGGTGTAATAGTTAATGCATCTTGTAGAAAACTAGGTATTTGTTTTTCTTGAGACCAACTATATATATGTGTGAGTTTTGAAGCCTCAAAAAAAGCTTTTTGATGAATCTGTAAATCTTCAGTATTTTTAGGAAGTGTAACTTTAGAAATCGTGATAGAATTCATTTGTCTAAAAGATCTTTCTCCAATAATTTTTGTATTAGTATCACTTAAATTGATCCATTCAATGTTTGTATTAATGAAATTTCCCTCTACAATTTGGTGAAGGTTTTTTGGTAATAATATTTGTTTCAAAGAAGGCATTGAAAAATTTTGAGGTAGTTGTTTAATATTAGTAGAAGATAAGTCAAGAACTTCAATTGGTGCAACAGAAGTTCCATCAAGTGCTACATTATCAAAGCTTTCTAATGTAGCAGGCAGTTTTATCGAGGTAAGATTTGGAAGACCAATACATCCATTCTCTAAGGTTTTTATTTTTGTATTGGAAAGGTCTATTGATGTAATTTTTAAATCATTACTATATAAAGCACCAAGAGCTAACTCTTCAAGAGTATTTGGAAATTTAATTTCTTCAAGCGCATAACAATCAGAAAAGGTACCTCCATATAATATTGATATATTTGTATTTGATAAATCTAATATAGAAATTGTAGATAAACCAGAAAATGAACCAGCTTGAACTGTTGTGAGAGTATTTGGAAATTTAATTTCTTTCATATTATCCCAACCTACAAAAGTGGCTGAAGGAATTGATGTTATGTTTGTATTTGATAAATCTAAATATGCAATAGAAGTATTGAAAAAACAGCGGCTTCTAAACTTTCTAGTGAATTAGGAAACTTTACTGATGTTAAATTTACACAATTCATAAATATACTTTCTGGAAGCGTTTTTATAGAAGTTTTTGAAAAATCAAAAGAGGTAATGGAGGAGTTGTACATACAATTTTTCTCCTTTAATAGTAGTTAACTATATATAATTAACTTCATGCATAAATATTTTAATTATAATTTATTTGTAATTAAAGTGAATTTGTGAAATAAATATAAAACGTATAAGTTATATTCATTTTTTCTATAGTTCATTTACATCATACAAAGGAATAGAGTTGAAGGATGTCGAATTAAAGAATTATGAATTATATCATGAGGTATGATAAGTATTTATCTTTTGGAAAATGGTGTTATAATTAGTAGTAAGAAGCTAGGAGTGAGCGTATGAGAAAAATATTTTGTAATAAAGGGAAGAAGAAGGTTCAAAAGCAAGGTTGGAAATATGAATTATTAGATTTAGTAAAAACATTTATTGTTTGTTTTATTGTAGTATTTATTATTACAACATTTGTTGTAAAGCCAGTACAAGTGGATGGTGATAGCATGTATCCTACATTAATTGATAAAGAAATTGGTGTTGTGAATATTTTTAGTGCGAAATTTACAGGTGTTCATAGATTTGATGTAGTTGTAGTACAGAATGAAACAACAAAAGATCCTTGGGTAAAACGAGTGATTGGAATGCCGAATGATACGATAGAAGCCAAAGATGATGTTGTATATATCAATGGAGAGAAGATTGATGAACCATATTTAGATAATAGTTATGCCGAAAGTATTCGTAAGCAAGGAAAGAAATTCACAAATGATTTTGGACCAATTACATTAAAGGATGATGAGTATTTTTTAATGGGTGATAATCGTATCGTCTCTTATGATTCTAGAAAAGTAGGTGCATTTCATAAAGAAGATATCATAGGAAAAGATGCATATATTATTTATCCATTTACACAAATGAAAATTGTAAGAAATACAATAAAGTAAAAAAAGCAATAAGCTTTTTTTTTATGGGCAAAATATTTGACATATTTGTTGACAATAGCTAACTTTTTTTATAGAATAAATATCGGAGTTAGCTTAGAGTAACTCTAGTTATCAATTTCTGTTAGTGGATATTAACAGAAAGGGGTGTTGGGAGGTTTTAATATTAAAGGCTATAAATTTACAGTAATACTCTTGGGGATATTAGTAGTTTTATCTGTTATTTCTTTATTTATAGGAGTCACAGATATTCGTTTAACTGATATTCTAAAAGGGGATACTGAACAATTACAGATGTTAGTAATCTCACGTATACCTAGATTATTGGCAATATTATGTACAGGTATTGGAATGAGTG
This sequence comes from uncultured Eubacterium sp., assembly GCA_904395785.1. Taxonomy (GTDB): domain Bacteria; phylum Bacillota_I; class Bacilli_A; order Erysipelotrichales; family Erysipelotrichaceae; genus Amedibacterium. Next base: position 3,544 of record CAJFOG010000050.1, read on the forward strand.
TTGCAGGATTAATTATGCAAAAACTTTGTATGAATAAATTTGTTTCGCCTTCTACTGGTGCAACAATTTCTTCCGCTCAATTAGGTATTTTATTTGCATTACTTTATTTACCAAACTCTACCATTTTTGGACGTGCAGTATTTGCTTTTTCAACCGCGATTTTAGGTACATGGATATTTGTATATTTTATTCAAAAAATACAATTTAAAGATGTGGTTATGGTTCCATTAGTAGGGATTATGTTTGGGAATGTAATAGGTGGAATTACAAATTATCTTGCGTTTAAATATGAAATGACACAAGCATTGTCATCATGGTTAGTAGGAAACTTTTCATTAGTTTTAAAAGGACGATATGAATTGGTATATATGATTATACCTCTAGTTATCATAGCATTTATTTTTGCGAATCATTTTAATATCGTAGGAATGGGAAAAAACTTTTCTAAAAATTTAGGTGTTAACTATAACGTAATGATGTTTTTAGGATTGTCTATTGCCTCAATGATTACCGCAAGTATTGTGGTAGTTGTAGGTAGTATTTCGTATATAGGTTTAATTGTACCTAATGTTGTTGCGATGTTTAAAGGTGATAAGATACGTGGAACATTAGTTGATACTGCGGTTTTTGGAGCTTTATTTGTATTGATATGTGATATGATTGGTCGATCATTGATTGCACCATACGAATTACCTATTGAGCTGATTGTTGGTGTATTAGGTAGTATTATATTTGTTGGCTTGTTGTTTTATCGTTTACAGTATGGGAATAAAAGTATTTCTCTTCGATGGTTTTCACAAGGAACAAGTTGTGCGCAACCTGTGATGAAGGATGGTGAAACCAAATGAATGAAATAATGAGAAAAAATAGATTAAAATTAGTATGGTTAGCAGGACTTAGTATAGTAGCTATTATCATTTATTTATGTTTATTTATGAATTTACGCTATTTTGAATATTTTATGAGTCTTCGTGTCCCAAAAGTTATTGTTATGGTAATTGTTTCATTTGCGATTGGTGGAGCATCTATTATATTTCAATCAATTATTAACAATACAATTGTAACGCCATGTTTATTGGGTATGAATTCCTTGTATACGTTAATCCATACAGCTGTTGTTTTCTTTTTAGGATCAACTAGTATATTGGTCGCGAATGCAAATATATCATTTGCGATAGATGTTGTGTTAATGGGAATAGTGGCAACGCTTATTTATAGCTATTTATTTAAGAAAACTAAGCATAATGTATTATATGTATTATTGACAGGTACGATTATGACAACGTTTTTTACAAGTATTCAAACTACGTTAACACGTGTGATGGATCCAAATGAATATGATGCGTTATTAGCTACTTTAGTTGCAAGTTTCAATAATATCAATACATCTATTATTACATTTTCTGTAGTGTTAATGGCACTCATTGTCTTCGTGTTAAGAAAAGAATTAGCATTATTAGATGTTATTACATTAGGAAAGGCACAAGCTATTAACTTAGGTGTAGACTACGATAAAGTAATTCGTAAGTTATTATTAGGAGTTACATTATTTATTGCGGTGGCAACAGCTATGGTCGGTCCGATTTCCTTTTTAGGGTTAATTATAGCGAACTTATCACGACAATTGTTGAAAACATATCGCCATACGTATTTAATACTTGGTTCTTGTTTAATAGGAACAGTGATTTTAATTGGTGGTCAAATAGTGGTAGAACATTTCTATAACTACAATATACCAATTAGTGTATTTATTACGGTAGGTGGAGGTATTTATTTCTTGTACTTACTTTTAAGACAAAGGAGGGGTAGTGCATGATTATAAAAAAACTTACAAAAAAATATGATGAAAAAGTAGTTGTAGATAATGTAGATTTTGAAATTCCAAGAGGTAAAGTGATTTCATTAATAGGACCAAATGGTGCGGGGAAATCCACTGTTATGGGGATGATTTCTAGATTAATTGAACGTGATAGTGGCTCTATCCATTTTGAGGAAAAAGATATTACTAAGTGGAAAAGTAAAGATTTAGCGAAACGTTTGGCTATTTTAACGCAAACAAATGCGATTCAAATGAAATTAACAGTACGAGAATTGGTTACATTTGGTAGATTCCCTTACAGTGGTAGTCATGTGACAAAAGAAGATGAACAAATTATAGATCGAGCGATTGAATATATGGAATTAAAAGAATTTGAAAATCGTTTTATTGATGAGTTATCTGGTGGGCAAAGACAACGTGCTTATATTGCGATGGTTATAGCGCAAGATACTGAATATGTATTGTTAGATGAGCCTACGAATAACTTAGATATTTACCATGCGACAAATTTAATGAAGATGGTAAGAAAACTATGTGATGAATTAGGAAAAACGGTGATTTTAGTTTTACATGAAATAAATTATGCAGCCTTTTACTCAGATTATATATGTGCATTTAAAGATGGTAAAATAGCAAAATTTGGGACTGTAGAAGAAGTCATGACGAAAGAAGTTTTATCAGAAATTTATCGTGTCGATTTTGAGATTTTAGAGATAGAAGGGAAACCTTTATCTATATATTATTAAATAGAAGGAGAGTAGAATATGTTTAAAAAGTTATTTAGCATTGCATGCTGTGGACTATTAGCTATTGCAACAGGTTGTACAGCAGATCAAATCAAAGATAGCAAAAGTGAGGTAGTAATTAAGGCATTAAATAAAGATGGAGAAGCTGCTGAGATTACAGTACCTTCAAATCCTGAAAAAATTGCAGTACTTGATATGGCATTACTTGATATTGTGGATAGTTTAGGAGTAGGTGATCGTGTTGTTGCAGTTCCTAAAACTAGCGTGGATTACTTAAAAAAATATGGTGAAGATGAAAAAGTAAAAAATGCTGGTACAGTAAAAGAAGTAGATATGGAAGCTTTAATGGAAGCGCAACCAGATGTAATTTTTATTGGTGGTCGTTTATCTAGTCAATATGAAGCATTAGAAAAAATTGCTCCAGTAGTATATTTATCAAATGATTATAAAAATGGTATTGTGACAAGTGTAAAAAATAATGCGGCTGCAATTGCATCTATTTTTGGGAAAGAAAGTGAAGCTAAGAAATTAACAGATGCTTTTGATGCACGTATCGCAAAAATTGCGGAAGCCTCTAAAGGAAAAACAGCAATTGTTGGGTTAGTTACAAGTTCAAGTTTTAATACATTAGGAAATGACAGTCGTGGTTCTATTATTGGAATGGAAGCAGGATTTGAAAATATTGCGACTGATGTAGACTCTACACATGGGAATGAATCATCTTTTGAATTATTAGTTAAAAAAGATCCTGATTACATTTTCGTAATTGATAGAGATTCTGCGATTAATAAAGAAGGAGCACAATTAGCAAAAGATGTAATGGATAATGAATTGGTACAAAAAACAAAAGCTTACAAAAATAACCACATCGTATACTTAACATCTACAGTTTGGTATTTAGCTGAAGGTGGTATTACTGCGATGGATACAATGTTGAAAGATATTGAACAAGCAATATTATAAGATGAAAAGCTGAGAGGAAACTCTTGGCTTTTTTTCACATATGTATAAAAATAAATGAGTATTATTTATGAGATTTATAAAACAAAATAGAACTATTTGTAAATCAGTGATATAATAAAGGAAACCTTTTATAGGGAAACGTGTTACATTAGGAGGTATTTTAATGACAAACAAGGAAAAAGATAATCACCGTAATGATGATGTAGATTTAACGGGGATGATACATATATATCGAGAAGATAACGATTTACGTAAAAAAATAGAAGAAATGAAGCGTGAAAAACAAAAACAAGAAGGTATTTTAAAAGGAGAGGTAAATCCTTTAACAGGAGAAGAGTATACAGATTTATTTAAAAAAGAGGTTATACAAGATGATAGTGAACATACAAAAATGATGCAGACATCTACATCTGTTGAAGATACGATGATGATAGATAAAACACAAGTTTATGCAAAAAATAATCAAGAAGATACATTGATTACTTCTGCAGATGATTTAAAAGTGCATATTTTAGAAGAAAGTGATGAAGAAGAAGACGATGATGTATTTGATGATTATGAAGAAAAAGAAGAAGAAATAAATACTGAAAATGATGGAAAACTTATGAATAAAATTATTACAGGTGTTATTTTGCTTATTGTGGTAGTTTTATTAGTTGGTGGTGTGATTTTTGGAGTACGCTATGCATTGAATGAATTTTTATCAAGCAAACCTGTAAAAGATAGTGAAATAGTAGAAGAGAATAATACAGAAGAAACACAGAAAAATCCAGTAGAAGAAAATAATACGACTACAAATAATGAACATCAAAAAAATGAAGAACCTGTAGATAATAGTGCAAAAATTGCAAGCTTGAAGAAACAAAAAGAAACATATGAATCTAAATTAAATGAAGCTAATCAAAACTTAGAAAGTGCAAAGAAAACACAAAGTGAAGCACAACAGAAATTAGATGAATTAAAAACTGTATTAACGCAGGCTCATGAAGCACAAACACAGGCTGATACGTATTATAAAGAACAAAATATTAGCGAATTAGAAAGTGCAATGACACAGAAGAAAGAATTTTTAAATAATTTAATTGAACAAGGTGATGAAGAGTTAATTGCAGAAGCGAAGACAGCATATCAAAATGCACAAAATGCATATAATACTGCCTATAATGAATATCAATCATTAATCTCAAAAGCGACTGCCTTAAATACACAATATAATAACGAGGCAGGAAGTATAAATCAAAGTCTTGAACAAGCCAATAAGAGCGTTGAGCAATATACACAACAAGTATCTTCATTACAACAAGAGATTTCTAATATTGAATCACAGCTACAACAATTGCAGTAGTCAATATTAGATAGATAGGAGGAACATTTGTGGAGCGATGGATTTCTTTTTTACATCGGAAATTCGATAATTATAGTTTAGAAGAATATTGTGTTATGATTATTGTATGTACAATTTTTCTTCCATACTATTTTTCTGTATGTTCAATTATTTTCTTCTTATTTTATTTGGCAGTAAAAGGAAAGTTATTTAAAATTATTCGTGAAGTTTCTAAAGCGTGGTTTGCGATTATCTTTTGTTTAGGAACATCGTTTGTAGCGGTCTGCCATCAAAATTATTTAGGGGCACTTTGTGGTCTTGTGATATTATGTATTATGATGTTTACGATATATTATCGTACAATTATCAATAAGCGATTATTTGAATTATTAATGGATGCTTGTTGTATTATATCTTTATTTTGTGTTGTATGGGCAGTGATGGAATATGCGAAAATTGTTGATCAGCTAGGTTTAGATTTTTTCATGTTTGAGATAGAAGATAGTCCAAAACATCGAGTGAATTCAACATTTTTTAATGCGAATTATTATGCTATGATGATAGAATTTATCGTGTTAATTTGTGTGTATAAAATGATGCAGATGAAAACAAAAAGAAGAATTATTTTTTATACGATTGTGATTAGTGCTAATTTATTTGCCTTATATTTAACAGGTTGTCGTACTGCATGGATTCCATTTGTTGTGACAATTCCTCTCATGTTTTTAATGAATATGAGAATGCGCTTTTTTACTGTAAGTATGGGTGCTATTTTAGCAGGTGGAATGAGTATATTGTTTCATCCACAGTTGATGCAAAGAACATCAATTTTTGTAGATTTTATGAAACGAGCAAACATATGGAAAACTGCTATATATGGAATCATGGAACATCCTTTATTTGGACAAGGTCCACTTACGTATATGCACATTTATAAAACATATCATGGGCATCCAACACAACATGCACATAGTGTATTTTTAGATCCTTTATTAAGTCATGGGATTGTATTTGTAGTGATATTTGGTGTATATTTACTAGGAAATATTAAGGAGCACTGGTTATTATTTAGAAGAAAAATCGATATTCGCTTATGTTCGTTATTTACTGCATTTGTTCTTACCGTGCTGTTACATGGAATGTTGGACTATACGATATATTGGGTACAAACAGCTCAACTATTCTTATTAGTATGTTCTGCAAGTAGTATGTATTTTAAAAAAAATGTTTAAAAGTATGCATGTAGTATGTGTACTTTTTATTATCATAGGAGGTAGTATATATGCAATTTTATATTGTGAATATTGGTGTACATTTATTATGTTTTATTGTATGTTTTTATGCATTAAGTTGTTTAAAGTTTGAAAAGTTTTGTGATGTTCGCTATCCAATAAAAGTACAATTATTACTATTGTTGATGGCGTTAGGATTAGGATATTTAGTAGCTCAGTTTTTATTAGCTTTAACAATTTTTAATGGGTTATAGGAATACTTGTGATAAGCTTTTACATAAATTAGAATAAGGATGTGAGAGTTTGAAAGTAGTATTAAAATTTTGTATTATTATGTTATGTGTTGTAGCGGTATTTTTCTTATGGATACATAGTGGTCAAGAGTTGCATTGGAGCTGGAATACGATTTTACGCTATGATGCGAACAAAAAAGATAAAAAGAAAGTATCAGTAGTACGGCAAGATGGCACCCAATTATTTCTTGATATGGATGAGTATTTATTAGGTGTTATTCCTTCTGAGATGCCAGTATCTTTTGAATTAGAAGCATTAAAAGCACAAGCGGTTGCCGCAAGAACATATGTTGTACAAAGGAATTATCAAGTAGATGATACAGTTTCAACGCAAGTATACCGTGATCCTTCACAACAAAAAGAAATGTGGAAAACATCGTATGATACATATGTGGAAAAGATTTCATCAGCAATTGCGGAAACGAAAGATGAAATTATTACTTATAACGGTAAAGCAATTTCTGCAGTGTTTTTTAGTAGTTCTTGTGGAAAAACAGCAAATGCAGAAGAATATTGGGAAAATGAAGTTCCGTATTTAAAAAGTGTAGATTCTATATGGGATCAGGAGGAAGAAGGTTTTAAACAAACAATACAACTATCACAAGAGGAGTTTTCAAAGGCGTTAGGATTTGAAAATCTTGTATCTAAAATAGAAACACCAATCTTATATGATAGTGGTTATGTGAAAAGTATTACAATAGATACGATTACTTTTTCAGGTAGAAAGATAAGAGAGAAGTTAAACTTACGTTCTTCTAGTTTTACGATTGAGAAGAAAGAAAATATTTATTATATTACCACAAAAGGATATGGGCATGGGATAGGGATGTCTCAATATGGAGCACAGGCTATGGCAAAAAAAGATTATACGTATCAAGAAATTATTTCTCATTATTATCAAGGTGTAAAAATAGAGAAAATGGATGTATAAATAAGGCGTTTTAAGGGCATAATCATCTTAGAGGTGATGAAATGTATAGCTATGTGAAACATAAGAAATTTACAAAAAGAAAGATGCTATTGTTATGTTGTATCTTAGGAGTTTTAGGTTTATCATATTTCTCTTACTACAATATGAATCAAAAAGAGAATAAGGAAACAGCAGTATTTAAAGAAGAAGAAAATGTTGTATTAACATTGGCGGACATGACACAAAAAGGTGTATTTCCTTTTAGTGTTAAGGCACAAACTGTATTGGAGTATTATGATGGTAGTAATCATGATGTAGATAGTATTACAAAATTTGAAGGTGTCTATAGAGGAAATCAAGGAATTGATTATGCTTTAAATAATGAATCTTTTGAAGTTATGCCTATTTTTTCTGGTACAGTAACAGAAGTAAAAGAAGATGAGTTATTCGGTCAAAGTGTAACTATTCAAAGTAGTGATGCGATTAAGATTACATACCAAAGTCTTTCAAATGTATCGGTAAAACAAGGTGATGAAGTCTCTCAAAAACAAGTGTTTGCGAATGCTGGTGAAAATATCTATCATAAAGATTTAGGGATACATTTACATGTTGTTGTTGAACAGAATAGTGTTGTGATTGATCCTAAGTTAGTTTATGATAAAACATTAGAAGAATTAAAGTAGTACCGAGGTATGGTACTATTTTATTTTTATTAGAAAAATGTGGAAAACTAATTAAGAATATATAATAACGCTTTTTAAATTATATTTTTATGTTATAATATATCATGCCAAAGAATGGAGGAATAAAGGTATGTTTTCAAAGGAAGTTGGAATTGACTTAGGAACAGCGAATTTATTAATGTATGTAAAAGGCGAAGGTGTCGTTATTGATGAACCTAGCGTTGTAGCAATAGATGCAGAAACTAAAAAATGTCTTGCGGCAGGGCAAGAAGCAAAAGACATGCTAGGGAGAACTCCTGGTAGAGTTTTAGCTATTCGTCCACTAAAAGATGGAGTAATTGCGGATTTTGAAGTTACTGAAATTATGTTAAACTTCTTCTTTAAGAAGTTAGCAATTAAGGGAATGTTTAAACGCCCTACCATTCTTATTTGCTGTCCAAGTAATATTACAAGTGTTGAACGTAATGCGATTCGTGATGCAGCGTATCGTGCAGGTGCAAAAAAAGTTTATATTGAAGAAGAACCAAAAGTTGCGGCAGTTGGTGCTGGTTTAGATATTGGAAAACCTAGTGGTTGCATGGTATTAGATATAGGTGGAGGAACTACAGATGTTGCGGTAATTTCTCTTGGAGAAATCGTATCTAGTACATCATTAAAAATTGCTGGTGATACATTAGATAGAGATATTATTAAATTTGTGAAAGAAGAAAAGAAATTATTAATTGGTGATCGTACAGCAGAAGATGTGAAAAAGCAGATTGGTAATGCATGGAAAGGTAGTATCGATGAAACAATTGAAGTGAGTGGTCGTGACCTAGTAAGTGGATTACCTACAACAATAAGTTTACATAGCGAAGAAATTCGTGCAAGTATGGCAGAAAGTTTACAGGATGTTGTACGTGCTTGTAAAACAGTGTTAGAACAAACACCACCAGAATTAGCAAGTGATATTGTAACACGTGGTATTGTGTTAACAGGTGGAGGAGCTTTATTAAAAGGGTTAGACGAATTATTACGTAATGAATTACATATCCCTGTATATGTAGCCGACAATGCATTACGTTGTGTTGCGGAAGGTACAGGAATTTTATTAGAAAACTTACACATGGTTCGTTAATAAAATCAATCGCATATAAAGCGAGGTGAATCTATGGAGAGTCTGAAGTATCTTTTAATACCAATGGTATTATCAGTAGTTTTAACACCAATTATAAAAGTAATCGCAATACGTTTACAAGTATATGCACAAATGAATGAGCGTACGATACATCAAGGAAAGATAGTGAGAATTGGTGGTGTAGCAATTTATGTATCATTTTTAATCTGTATGGCATTATTTGTGAAAACTGATATGACAACAAACGGTATTTTAATAGGTGCAAGTATTATGTTTTTAGGTGGATTAATTGATGATATGATCAATTTAAAACCATGTTATAAACTATTGTTTGAAGTAGTTGCAGCAGTCGTATTAATTACCATAGGAAGTGTTTCGTTAGATACAATACGTCTTCCATTTGGAATTGTGATTGACTGGGGGATTGTGTCCTTTATTGTAACATTTATCTGGATTATCGGTATTACCAATGCGGTAAATTTAATGGATGGTTTGGATGGTTTAGCAGGTGGTGTGAGTACAATAATTTTAATAGTTATTGCTTGTTTAGCTGTTATGGATGGAAGAATGGATATTCAAATTATGGCGTTGTTGCTGGCGGGAGCAACGCTTGGATGTTTATTCTTTAATTGGCATCCAGCAAGTATTTTTATTGGAGATTGTGGAGCATTATTTTTAGGATTCATTATTTCGGCAATATCATTAAATGGATTCAAAAGTTCTACAATTATGACACTTGCATTACCAATTCTATTATTAATGTTACCTATTATAGATACCTTAGGAGCAATTCTAAGAAGAAAATTAAGTGGACATAAATTTTCAGAAGCAGATAAAAAACATATTCATCATTTGTTGATGCAACGTTTTGGACACCGTAATACAGTAATTATTTTATATATAGTGACTGCATTATTTGGATTTACTGCATATATTTATCTTGTCAATAAAACAACAGGATTATTTGTATTATCATTAATAGTACTTGTGGTAGAGGTTTTTATTGAAATAAGCGGAATGATATCAAAACAATATCATCCATTACTTTCTATTGGACGCTTAATGACGAGGAAAGTTCTACATTGGATTTCAAAACATAAACAGACTCAATAGATACAAAAGAAGCTGTAGCGAAATGAATTTATAAAAGTTCATTTCACGCAGTTTTTTTATTTTGATAAGCATAAAATCTATGATATTTATTTATTGTTAATTAACGGCTTCTCCTCTCATATGATAATATAGAATTTACTAATAAGAAAACCTATGTCACTATAAATTAAGTGACATAGGTAAATTGTTAAATATCTAATTGTTGAATTACATCTTGTAATGCAGTAGCACTTTCAATAAGCTTTTGTTTTTCTTCTTCATTTAATGAAATATCGATTACTTTTTCAATACCTTGATTACCAACTACACTAGGAATGCTTAAATATATATCATGTAATCCAAGTTCTCCATTCATTAAAGTAGAAACAGGTAGTACAGCATGTTCATTTTTCACAATAGCTGTGGCTATTCTACTAACAGCTACAGCCACACCGTAATATGTAGCACCTTTTCTATTAATAATTTCATATGCACTATCGCGAACTTCTCGATATAAACGATCCATTGCCTCTTGATGTTCAAAGTGTCCGCGTAATTCACAGAAATGATTGATATTGATGCCTGCAACAGATGCTCCAGACCATACTGCTAATTCGCTATCACCATGTTCACCTATAATATAAGCATGAATATTACGTGGATCTACTTCTAAATGTTGACCAAGAACATGTTTAAATCTTGCAGTATCAAGCACAGTACCAGAACCTATTACGCGATGTGCAGGAAATCCAGATAGTTTCAAAGTAACATAAGTTAAGATATCAACAGGATTAGAAACAATTAATAGGATTCCTTCACAATTTCTGTTTTTAATCTCTGGAACAATACTTTTAAAGATTTCTACATTTTTCTTAACTAAATCTAATCTAGTTTCATTAGGCTTTTGGTTAGCACCAGCTGTAATTACGATTAAACCAGCATCTATAATATCATCATAAGTACCTGCATAAATCTTCATAGGATTTTGATAAGCACTACCATGACTTAAATCCATAGCCTCACCTTCTGCTTTATTTTGATTTGCATCAATTAATACCATTTCTGAAAATAATCCAGTATTAATTAAAGAAAAAGCAGTAGTTGCACCTACAAAACCACAACCAATTACCGCAACTTTTTGTATGTTCGTCATAATATCTCTCCTTTATTTTTACATACATAGTATAAATTAGATTAAGAAAATGTGCAAATTAAATACACATTTTGAGTATACATCAATAGTATAAACAAATTTATAAAAGATATTCTGTAAATAGAGTTATTATTGTTTATATGAAAATGTGTGTTTGAGGTTGAAGTCGATAGAAAAAGATCGACGGAAATAGTATGAGATACAGGGCGAAAGGGTAGGAGAACATAGCCGTAGAGGAAACTTCCATGAAAAAAGGAGGATGAGCTAGCATCCTCCACTTCATCAAGGGCAAGAATATTATATGTCCTTGGTGAAGGTTTTTCAATATAAATCAAAGAATATCCTTTAAGTAGTATATAGTTGATTATAAGTTAATGAAACTATAGAGATTATGAATGTGAGTAAAGTGTTTTCTGTGTGTGTTAGTATGATGAAGAATTATTTTACTTTGTATCTTAACTCACATATCCCATGATATTGGACTGTATCAATGAGTTCTAAATTTGTCATAGCTTCTGATTCAGGAAATAAGGCAATTCCAGAACCTAATATAATTGGAAGAATCGCAACATGTATTTCATTAATTATATTAGCTTGTAATGCTTGATGTACTACATTTGCACCACCGCATATCCAAATATGTTTTCCTTCTGTCTGAATTAAAGAAGAAATTATGGTTTGTAAAGATTCATTTGTAAAATAAATATTCTTTTTATTCTCTAGTTGGCGATGTGTTAAAACATACGTCTGTAATTCTTCATATACCCATTGATTAGGTGTCAATTCTGTAGTAATTTGTTGATATGTGTGATAGCCCATAATTACTGTATCTACTGTATGAATAAATGTTTCATAAGTTGTAGGTGTATTAGAATCCATATTTTGTGCGTGCATCCATGATACATCACCATCTTCTTTTGCAATATATCCATCAAGGCTAGTGCCAATATATAAAATTACTTTGCGCATATATATTCCCTCCATTTTGAGTATGAATTCTAACAAAATTTTTATATTTCGTCAATTAGAAATAAGAACTATTTTTAAGGCTATAAAGATGTTTTATTTGAGTATACTACAAAAGAGATGTAACAACATCATATGCTAGTATGGAATGGAGAGTGAGTTATGAACAAACGTTTAGATATACAAGTAGAAGCATTATTAAAAGATGCGAAAAAAGAAGCAAAGGAGATAGGAAATCGCTATTTAGGTAGTGAACATGTATTATTGGCAATATTGCATAATCATTCAACAACACTTGCGAAAGAGTTATCGAAAAAAGGGTTGCATTATGATCGAATGAAGCAAGATATACAAGTTTTGTTTGGCGCAAATCAATCATATGATGGTGAAATTGAAAAAACACAAGTAGTAGAAGAAATATTAGAAAAAAGTATGCAAATGGCTGATGAAAGAAATGAAGGAAAAGTAGATCTGGATTTATTTATAGAAGCATTGCTTGATACACAAGATTGTGTAGCTAGAGAATTATTGCATAGATATGACATTGATTATGAAGATGTGCTGCAACATGTACAGCAAGTTGGATGGAAGATGTTAGATCGATGTAGTGAACTTAGAAGGATGTATGAAAAAGGAAAAGATGTACAATTATATGGTAGAGAGCAAGCACTATGTATGATGAGTGCAGTATTGTCTCGAAAAGAAAAAGCAAATCCCATGTTAATTGGAGAAGCAGGTGTAGGAAAAAGCGCCCTTGTGGAAAAACTTGCCTATATGGTAGAAAATGAGGAAATTGAGATGTTGAAAGGTTGTAGAATTTATGAGTTAAACTTAAATGCATTGGTTGCAGGAACAAGGTATCGAGGTGATTTTGAGGAGAAGCTTCAAAATTTAATGGATATGATTGAACAAACCCCAAATGTTATTGTGTTTATTGATGAGATTCATCAAATGATAGGGGCAGGAAAATCAGAAGGAAGCATTGATGTAGCAAGTGTATTAAAGCCATATTTAGCACGTAGTAGTATACGTTGTATAGGGGCAACAACATTAGAGGAATATACGCGTTATATTGAACAAGATCGAGCATTAGAAAGAAGGTTTCATATCATAGAATTAAAAGAGCCTACGATAGAAGAAACAAAGGCTATTTTAATTGGGAAAAAAGAAGTATATGAACAATTTCATAAAGTGAAAATTGATGAAAATAGTATGACTACCATTATACAAAAATGTGAACGTTATATGGGGAATCGTAAATTTCCAGATAAAGCATTTGATGTATTAGATTTAGCATGTGTAAAAGCAACAACACAAAAAGGGATTGTCGATAGTGAAATTGTAACTAGGGTTGTAGAAGAAATAACAGGTATTTATAAAAAAGATAAGAAACAATTAATGCAGCTTAAACAACATGTGATGAAAGGGATGTTATATCCACAAGAAGATGTGATGGAAAAGTTAATGCGACAATTGTATTGGATTCAACAAGATGTTTTATCAAGTAGTCCATTAGGTGTATGGTTAGTGTGTGGAAAAGAAGGTAGTGGAAAAATGTCGTGGATTCGTAACTTTCATACATCATATTTTCCTAATACGCCAATGATAGAAATCGATATGATTCAAGGATTTGAGCAATTAGAAACAGCGATTTCAATGATACGAAGAACAATGAATACAACAATTTGTATTAAAAATATTCATAAAGCTAATTTGCGTCAATTATGGTTTTGGAAAGAAGCAATAGAAAAAGCAGAATTATCGTATGGGTTTAAAAAAGTAAGTATAAAACAATGTATATTGATATTTCATATGGATGAAGCGTATCAATATACGCATAATCTTCTCCAAGCAAAAGGTGATGTGAAAGTGAGTTTACCTAAAGAATTTATGCGTATATTTGATGAAGTATTTTTGTTTCAAAATTTGCAGTTAACACAAAAAAAAGAAGTAGCAATGAAACTACTAAAAAATTGGAATGTCTGTATGAATGTGGATGATATAGAAACTTTAGTTACACCTACACATACTTTAGAAGAATTAAAGACAGTATTAAAAAACCATGTAATCGATCAAGTATATAGTTAAGCGTCTTTTAGGCGCTTATTTTTTATTAAAGATATTGACAACTAAAGTTGTCAATATTATAATTAAAATGACAAATATAGTTGTCATTTTGGCATAAATAATTGTCAGAAAGGAGAATTATGGATGTACGTAATAATGTAAAACTATATCGTGTTAAGCTTGGAATTAATCAGCAACAGTTAGGTATGTTAGTACAAGTATCTAGACAAACGATTAGTTTAATTGAAAGAGGAGATTATAATCCATCTATATCATTAGTATTGAAACTTGCGAAAGTATTTGAATGTAAGGTAGAAGATTTATTTTATTTGGAGGAGCAAATTGATGAATAAGAAGTTAAAGTATGTTGGGAATATTCTATTATGTGCATTAATTGGAGGATTTTTTGGTTATTTTATTCCATGGCTAAATGAGAATATAACTTTATATGAGGTAGATTTTGGCTTTTTTGTTTGGATGCCTAGTATCTTCCTATTTATTTTGGGGCTTTATTTTTTTCTTAAAGGAAAAGCAGTTATAAAAAAAGGAATTGAAGATGATGTATGTTATGACAAAGCAGATAAACAGTTAACGCTTGCACTTGGATGTGTTGGTGTTAGTTTACCAATAATTATGATTTGTATGATTCTTGCATTTATGAATTTGTTGTATATGGAATCTTTCACAATAGTTATGCATTGTATAATTCTAGTATTATTGATTATGATACAAACATATTTACAAAAACAAATTATTGATGCAGTTAAAATTATATATCCAGAAAAAAGGGGAAATATATATGATACAAATTTTGAGAAAGACTGGTTAGATAGTATGGATGAAGCAGAATTATCTAGAATGTATCAATGTGGTTATAGAGCATTTAAAAAAATGAATGTTATTTATGCGATTTTAGTTCTTGTTTTATTTATATTTAGTGCAGCAAATATCATTGATGTTTTTTCTTCTTTACTTGTTGGTAGTTTATGGATGATGCAATATATTGTTTACTTTGTTAATTTGTATAAAATGGAACATGGAAAGAATAGATGTTAATAAATAATAATTGAGATATTTTATACTTTCTATGAATGAGTTATAGAGATTATTATATGAAAAAGGACACCGTTGGGAGGTGTCTTAATTTCATTAAGGAAAGAAACTTCAAAAGATATTATCTTTTTGATAAATCTACTAAATCTTTTGATGTTGTAACTTTTATATTGTTATAACTTCCTTCTACCACCTTGATACGAGTAGATGAATATAATTCAACTAGCATTGCATCATCACTTACCAAATTTGGGTTATGTTTTGCTTGTTCATGGCATTTTTTGATAAGTTCTGTTTTAAAAGCTTGTGGTGTTTGAGCACATTGATAGTTACTACGGTTTGGAGTATGTACAACATACCCATCTTTTACTTCTTTAATCGTATCAATGACTGGTACCATCAATAATGCCGCATCATCATATAATAAAGCTTGTTTTAAAGCATGAATTTGATCCATTGTAATAAATGGACGTGCACCATCATGAATCATTACATATGTACTAGTTACAGCTTGTAAGCCATTGTAACTACTTTCTTGTCTTGTAGTTCCTCCTTCTACGTATTGAATCTTTTGGTGTTGTAGATGTTGTGTAAATATTGATTGTTCCTGTTTAGATATAACCATAATAATTTGTTTACAATCAATATCTTCTATAAAAGGTTGTACAGTATGTTGAATAACTGTAGTACCATTCATAGGATAAAAAACTTTGTTGTAGTCCAACTTTGTTCGTGTGCCTTTTCCAGCAGCTACAATAATTACACTATATTTCATGACTATATCATAGCATAGATATGAGAATTGTAAATAAAACAGTTTTATTAATGAGGGGTTATAGTAGGATTTCCATAGTAAGCGTATTGTATTTTTATTATTATTATTGTATTATCATAGTAAAATGAATATGGAGATGATTACATGAAACTCTTTACAGTTGGACCTGTGATGATGAGAAAAGAAACATTATTAGAATCAGCGACTCAGCTTCCTTATGCAAGAACTGAACAGTTTTCTTATATGATGAAAGATATTGAACATATGTTGAAACAAGTAGTTGATGCAAGAGAAGATGATAAAGTATTTATGATAACGGGAAGTGGCACATGTGCTATGGAAGCCGTTGTATCAAGTTGTTTTGATGAACATGACCATGTATTAATTATAGATGGAGGTTCTTTTGGTGAACGTTTTGTTGAGTTATGTGATATTTATCATGTTCCGTATACAAAAGTATCGCTATCATTTCAAGAAGCCTTAACGAAACAGCATTTTGATGCTTATAAAAATGAGAGATTTACTGCTATTTTAGTGAATATACATGAAACTTCTACAGGGCAATTGTATGATTTATCAATTTTAAAAGAGTTTGCCTTAGAAAAAGGTATTCCTTTAGTTGTAGATGCAATTAGTGCAGTTTTAGCAGATGATATCAGTATGAAGTTAGATGCATTAGATGTTGTGATTATGAGCTCTCAAAAAGCTTTCGCATTAGCACCAGGTTTATCAATGATTGTAATGAGTGATTCTTTTTTCCAAGCGTATGCAGCAAAAAAACAACCAAAAACCATGTATTTAAATTTAGTGTCATATGAACAAAATATGAGAAGAGGACAGACCCCATTTACTCCAGCAGTAGGAATTGTGATTACGTTATGGCAAAGGTTACAACAAATACTACATGATGGAGTGAAAAAAGAACAGGAAGCTGTTATAGAACGTGCTAAATATTTTCGTAAGTTGTGTAAGCAGCATGGGTTTCATATACCTGAAACATATCCATTATCTAACGCATTAACCCCTATTTATTTTGTAGATGGATGTGCAAAGGAGATATATCAATATTTAGTAGATAAAAAAGGATATTATGTAACACCTTCTGGAGGAGCATTGGCAAATTATTTATTAAGAATTGGGCATATTGGAGAATTAAGTCTTCATGACTATGATGCATTAATTGAGGCGATGCTTACCTTTTATACCGAAAAAAGAAAAAAACGTAAAATGATTTTGATGGCTGCTGGTATGGGGACAAGAATAGCACAAGCTGCGAATGGTCCAAAAAGCTTATTAAAAATCGGTGAAGAACCGTTGATTGAACATACAGTAAAATTATTATTAGAAAATGATTTTGAAGTGCATATTGTATTAGGGTATGAAGGAAAAAAAATAAAAGAAGCTTTACAAGCATATCCAGTAATATTCCATGATAATCCATTTTATCGATCTACAAATAGTATTGCGTCTTTATGGTTTGTGAAAGAGGAATTATTGAGTGGACAAGAAATTTATTTAGCAAATGCAGATGTATACTGGGAACAGGATTTATTGGATCAATTAATTGCGTGTGAAAAAGATGTCATGATGTTGATGGATGAAAGACGTAAATTATGTGGAGATTATTTCTTTGGGTGTGAGAATGGATTATTGCGTCATTATGGAAAAGATTTGAATGAAGATTTACGTAGTGGTGAATATGTAGGAATTGCGAAGGTGCAACCATCTTTTGTGAGAAAATTATATGAACAATTAGAATATTTGGTGGCTTTAGGTGAATATCAAAAATGGTGGGAAGATGCTTTATATACATTATTAGATACAGAATGTATTCATGTAGAAGATGTATGTGGGAAATTTTGGTCAGAAATAGATGTGTATGAAGATTATTTACGAATATTATCGTATAAAAACCTTAAGCAATAAAAGGTGGGATATAATGCAAGATGTATGTGATTTAACAAAGAAGTTGTGGAGAATATATTATATGTCTAAATGTGAGGACTGTATAGAAGATTTATTCCCTTACATTGATGAGCAATGTGTGATAGTAGGTACAGGAAAATATGAATATTATCACTCAAAAAAGAAATTTGTGCGGCACTATTAATAGAAGAAAAAAAAGGGTATTTTACGAAGTTTAAAATTTTAGACGAGTGGTATAAAATGAAAATAATAAATGAAAGCACTGTGCTTGTATATGGTGAAATTCATGTTGTGCATGAACAAGAAAATTATCCAGAAGCTAATATTGATATGGGAACAAGGTTTTCTGTGATTTTTCAACAGAAAGAAGGTATGTGGAAAATTATGCATTTACATCATTCTATACCTAATATTGAACAGCAACAAGGTGAATCTTATCCAAGAACACTATCTGAAAAATTAAAAGAGACCCAAGAGCTCGCAAAAAAATTAAGAAATCTTGCAAGAAAAGACCCACTTACGAATTTATATAATCGTCCTGCTTTTTTTGAGGAAGGTAGGAAACGGTTAAAGAAGCAAAAGAATTGTTATTGTATGTTAATTGATTTAGACTACTTTAAATCAATTAACGATACGTATGGCCATGTCAAGGGTGATGATGTGCTTAGAAAGGCTGGTCAAATCATAGAAAGCTCTATTCAAAAAGAAGATATTGCAAGTCGTATTGGTGGTGATGAATTTGCAGTATTATGTAGTGATGTAGACGATAAGATTATTTGTAATATTGCGGAAAGCATTTTACAGCATTATCATGAGGAAATGAATATAATGCTTGGAACAACTATGGGGATGTCGATAGGAATTACAAAAGTTTCTAGTAGGGAAACGATGAAAGATGCGTATCATAAAGCTGATTTAGCATTATATGAAACAAAAAGAAGAGGAAGAAATGGCTATAGCTTATATGCAATGCATGTATTGAAATAGATTTTCTTTAAATATTTCTTTACATGTTGATATTAGCAGTGTTATAATTTAGTAACGGGTAGATTTTATCTTCCCCGCTCTATATGAAATAGGGCCTTAGACCATGAGGAGGTGTACGGAATGAAAAAATATGAAATCATGTACATTGTGAATGCTTCATTAGAAGATGCAGCTCGTAACGAAGTTATGAATGGTTTACACAAAATCATTACTGATAACTCAGGTTCAATCGAAAAGGTTGAAGAATGGGGTGTAAAAGAATTCGCATATGAAATCAAACACATGAACAAAGGGTACTATGTTGTAATTAATGTTGAAGCTAACAACGAAGGAATTCACGAATTCGAACGTTTAGCACGTATCAACAACAACATTGTGCGTTTTATGGTTGTGAAAACACAAGACGAAGAATAATAACAGAAAGGAAGATGGACTATGATCAATCGTGTAGTTTTAGTTGGTCGCCTTACAAAAGATCCAGTTTTACGTAAAACAGGGTCAGGTGTCAGTGTAACATCTTTTACTGTTGCGTGTGATCGCCGTATTAAAACGGAGGGGCAACCTACAGCTGATTTTATCAACTGTGTTTGTTGGAATAAGGTTGCGGATAATACAGCACAGTACACACATAAAGGTTCATTAGTTGGTGTTGAAGGTAGAATTCAAACACGTAACTATGATGATCCAATGAGTGGTAAGCGTGTATATGTAACAGAGGTTGTTGCGGATACGGTGCAGTTTCTAGAACCAAAAGGTAGTGGAAACAGTGGTATGGCAATGAATGCTTACACGCCAGATTATGAGCCGATGAATCAGGGATATCAACCTGATAATGCTTCGCAGTCCTTCTCCGACAGTTTTGCAGCGAGTGATACATTAGATATCGCAAGTGATGACTTACCATTTTAATGGTAGAAAGGAGATATACTATGGCTTTCAAAAAACAACGTATGGGACGTAAGAAAGTATGTTACTTCACAAAAAATAAAATCGAATACATCGATTATAAAGATGTTGAATTATTAAAAAGATTTATTTCTGCAAATGGAAAAATCATCCCAAGACGTGTAACTGGTACTCGTGCGAAATACCAACGTATGTTAGCAACTGCTATCAAACGTGCACGTCAAATGGCTTTATTGCCTTACGTAAGCGAATAATTTACGTATAGACTTCCGTATAACGGGAGTCTTTTTTAATGATTAGACAGGATAAGAAGTTTACTATATAATATAATAACAATATAAGCTTGGGTGAATGATAAAAGAAGAATAAGAATATATACTATAATTTAATGTTTAATTCAGAAAACTACATGAGATAATCAATATAAAAAAGAATCTAAAAAACATAAATGACATATAGAAAAAGTTAGTGGAAAGGATGAAAAAGTATGAAGAAATGGATTGAGAATGCTGGAGGTTGTATTGTTTCAAAAAATATTATAACAGGAAAAGGAAAATTGAAGTGGTGTGTGAGAGAAGAATCAATGAATGAAATAGATAATGGATGGAGATTTTTTTCAGATATTGATAATGATGAATTTTTAAGCAGACTAGATCATATGTGTATATGTGATTTTAATACAGTTGCAAATATAGAGCCAGCAATCCTTTCAATATATGCGTGTGAAGTAGGAACAGATATTGAATTGATAGAGAAAGATGGTGAAAAAGTATTTTTAGATAGTACTACAGGAGAAAAATTATATTAAATGATAGATAGGTGTAATGGAATATGATGTGCCTAATGTGTGTATGGATAGCATATGTGGAAAAGTTAAGGTGTATATACATAGTAAATGAATGGATGCATATGATATGAAAAAAGAGTTCTTAAGAATATAATCCATATGCGAAGACTATAGAGTGATTTTATAGTAGGATGAACAGATGCTAAGAAGGTGAAAATACTTATGGATACAAAAAAATTAACAGAGGGTGCAATGATGCTTTCTCTTATTTGTGTATTAATGCTTGTAAATCGTATGTTTGCAGGTATGTTTGATGTGATGATATGTTTTTGTATATGTTTTCCAGTGATTGTATACACGGTAAAATATGGTTGGAAAGACAGTTTAATCTTATTGGTAAGTGCAATGCTTATTTCTTGTTTTATATCTAATTTAGTAACTTTATTTTATTTGTGTGCTTATATGGTTTGTGGATATGTATATGGAATAGGAACGCATAATAAGTGGAAAAATGGATATTTGTTGATGATTACATTTATCCTTTCTTTTATCAGTACAATCATATCTACTGTGGTGTTAGCTTCTATGTTTGGGTATGATGTGCAAGAAGATGTAATGTTAATCAAAGAGTTTGTGGTATCTATATCTTTTCATCAAGTTGAATTTTCTTCTTCTACTATTCATATCATTCTTATATTAGGTACGGTTTTCACAAGTATTTTGGAAACGATTTGTATTCATATATTTGCGATTTATTTATTACATAGACTTTGTTTGCCTTATCGTAAAATGAAAACAATTAGGGAATTTATGCTTCCTGAGTGGGTATTTTACATCAATATTTTTATTTGGCTTCTATATTTCATAAGAAATGTGATAGAATTAAAGAAAGAAGTTATAGACATAATTACTGTGCTTTATGTTATTAGTTTTATTTTTATGCTTATTTGCGGTATGATTAATATTATTTGTATCGCGATTGAAAAACGTAATAAAGCTTACATTATATTAGCATGGATAGGATTGTTTATACCGACTGTAAGGATGGTATTTGCGTGGATTGGGTTATTAGGTGGTATTTTTAATTTACGTAAATTAGATATGAGAAAGAAAAGTTGAGGTGTTGAACGTGGATCGTCTGGAAAATTTTAAAGTACAGATTGCGATTATCATATTTGCACAACTTGTTGCGTTACTTGCTTTTTATTTGGCTGATATTGATCAGATAAGTATGATACCAATGGTTGTGTTAGTTGTGTTGAATATTTTGATTATTCTTTGGATAGTATATCATTTTCAAAATGAAAAGATTCAAAAAGAAATTAATATTTCCCATATTTTAGGACATGATGCAAAGGATGCATTGATGTATGGACAGATTGGTATTATCACATATGATGAGCAATATCATGCAACATGGATCAATGATTTTTTGCAAGAGCGTAAGTTATCTTTAGTTGGGAAGAAGTTGACTGCATGGATTCCAGAAATCTCGCAATTGTTTCAAGATGATGTAGATCGTATTGTCGCAAGAAGTGGAGACTATGTGTATGAAATCATTCGTAAAGAAGGGGGACAAGTGCTATTTTTAAAGGATATTAGTGAAGTACGTAATTTGAAACAACGTTGTATGGAAGATAGTGTTGTAGCTGGATTGATTCAATTAGATAACTATATGGAAATTCAACAATATGAAGATGAGGCTCGTATGGCACAAATTAATACGTGTTTGCGTCAACCCGTTTTAGAGTGGGCAACACAGTATGGAATGTTTGTTCGACGTTTACGAAGTGATCGTTTTTTAGTTATTTTAAATGAAAAGATTTTTGCGCAAGTAGTGAAAGATAAATTTTCAATTTTAAATACTGTTAGAAAAAGTGCAGAAGAAATTGATGCTTCGATTACGTTAAGTATGTCATTTGCACGTGGGACAGATGATTATCGTTTAATGGATTCCATGGTAAATGATTTACTTGAATTGGCACAAAGTAGAGGGGGAGATCAAGTTGCGATTAAGCGTTATGGGGAAAATGTGAAATATTTTGGTGGAAATAGCGAAGCGAAAGAAAAACGTAGCAGAGTTCGTGTTCGTGTTATGTCACAAGCAGTGAAAGAAGCGATTTTAGAAGCACAACGCGTATTTGTGATTGGACACCGGGAGATGGATTTTGACTGTATGGGTAGTGCATTATGTATGTCATCATTAGCACAAGCATATGGGAAGGAAACGTATGTTGTTAGTCGAAGTGGTGGTATTGAAGCACAATTACAAGCGGCATTATACGAGTTTCATGATGTATTAGATAAACGGCATAAGTTTATAGAAGATAGTGAGGCTGCTCGTATGATAAAAGACCATGATTTAGTAATTGTAGTTGATCATAATAATCCAAATCAAACAGGTGCTCCATTAACTTTAGAACAGGCAAATCGTATTGTGGTCATTGATCACCATCGTCGTAGTGAAGAATTTATGAGAAATCCATTGCTTGTATATGTGGAAACAAGTGCAAGTTCTACATGTGAATTAGTAAGTGAGTTTTTACCATATCAAACAAATAAAGTAAATTTATGTGAAGAAGAAGCGACATTAATGTATGTAGGAATCTTAGTAGATACAAACCGTTTTAGGCAACGTACAGGAAGTCGTACATTTGAAGCAGTTGCATACTTGAAAAATCAAGGAGTTGATGCGATAGGAGCTGAGAATTTATTAAAAGAATCATATTCTGAATTTGAAGCAAAAGCACATATTATGCGTTTTGCGAAACGCTATCACGAACATATGATGATTGCACCTGTTATGGAAGGTATTGTTTCTCGTTCTTTAATATCTCAAATTGCGGATAGTTTATTAGATATTAAAGGAATGGAGGCTAGTTTTGTGATTGGAGCGATTGATCATGAAACTATTGCTGTATCTGCACGTAGTAAAGGTGTTGTGAATGTACAAGTCATTATGGAAAAAATGTCTGGTGGAGGTCATTTTGGAGCAGCAGCATTACAACGTAAAAATACAACAGTAGAAGCTGTATATGAAGAATTAATACAAAAAATAGAAGAATATACAAAAGAAAGTAAGGAGGAAAGTGAAGATGAAAGTAATCTTATTAAGTGATGTGAAAAAGTTAGGTAAAAAAGGTGATGTTGTTGAAGTTAGTGATGGATATGCGAAAAACTTCTTAATGAAACAAAAACTTGCAGTGCAAGTTACTAAAAAAAGTATGGAAATCTTAGATGAACAACATCTACAACAAGATTTACAAGAAAAACAAATGGAAAGTGATGCGGAAGCATTAAAAAAAGAACTAGCAAAAATTACATTAGAGTTTTATGTGAAAGTTGGAAATGGTGGACGTGTATTTGGGAGTGTTTCTACAAAACAAATTGTGGAGCAGTTACAAAAAGTACATGGTATTAAGTTGGAAAAGCGCAAATTTATTGATAAGGAACCAATTTATTCGTTAGGGTATACAGATGTAAAGGTAGATTTATATCGTAATAAAGTTATTGGAAATATTCGTGTACATGTGAATGGATAAGGAGTTTTACCATGAATAAAGAGTTGCCACATAGTAATGAAGCTGAACAGGCAATCCTTGGAAGTATGATGATATATCCAAATGTATCAAGTGTTGTATTTGATCAAAATTTACAAGAAGAAGATTTTTATATGGATATTCATCGTCGTATTTTTCGTGCGATGTTAGAAATTAGTGATAGTAAAAAACCGATTGATTTAACAACATTAGTTTCTCGTCTACAAGATACGCAACAATTACATTTAGTTGGTGGTATGGAGTATATTTTACGTTTAAGTGATACAGCGATATCTCCTGCCAATAGTACAACTTATATTGATTTGATTAAAAGTCGTGCGCATTTAAGAAGGTTGATTGAAACTGCACAAGTCATTGTTGAGGAGGGGTATGATACTTCCTCTTCTTTAGATGATATTATGGATAAAGCAGAGCGAGATATCTTAAATGTAACTAGAGATCGTAAAGCAACAGAATTTCGTTCAAGTCGTGCTGTTGTATCGACTGTTATGCATGAGTTGGAACAACTACGTAATAGTGATACAAGGATTACTGGTATTAAAACAGGATATACAGATTTAGATGGAATGACCAATGGTTTTCAGCGTGGAGATTTAATTATTCTTGCGGCTCGTCCTGCAATGGGAAAAACAGCATTTGCGCTAAATTTAGCCTTAAATGCATCCTTTTATAATGAAGGTGCAATTGCGATATTCTCGCTAGAGATGCCTGCGGAAGCATTGATGAAACGTATTTTAAGTGCGAAAAGTGCAGTAGAATCTAGTAAGCTTAGAAGTGGATTTATCAGTGATGATGAATTTAGTAAATTAAATGAAGCTGCACAAGAACTTATGAAATGTAAGCTATTTGTGGATGATAGTTCCAATGTGAAAATTAGTGAAGTATTTTCTAAATGCCGTAAGTTAAAAAGTGAACATGGATTAGACCTTGTAGTAATTGACTATTTACAGTTAATTAGTGGTAGTGGAAGAGGTGGAGAAAACCGCCAACAAGAAATTTCTGAAATCTCTCGTTCTTTAAAAGGGCTAGCCAGAGAAATGGAATGCCCTGTTATTGCGTTATCACAGTTATCACGTTCCGTAGAATCACGTCCAGATAAGCACCCAATGTTGTCAGATTTACGTGAATCTGGTGCGATTGAACAGGATGCTGATATTGTCATGTTTTTATATCGTGATGAATATTATAATAAAGATCATGAACAAGAACAAAACAATCCTACTGATAAAACAGATGTGGATATCGCAAAACATCGTAACGGAGCGACAGGTCGTGTAGAATTAGCATTCCAAAAGTCTATTTCAGCATTTTTTAACATAGCAAAATCTAATTATTAGGAAGGATATACATATGAAATTTGCCTTATTAGCAAGTGGTTCAAAAGGCAATTGTTGCCTTGTGAAGCATAAGGATACCAAAATTATGATTGATTGTGGGACTACAGGGAAATATTTAAAAACATGTTTTGATCGGTTATCATACGATCCTTTACAAACAGATGCATTACTGATTACACATACACATAAAGACCATGTGTCACAAGTAAAACTATTTGATCGTTTACCGACATTTGCATCTAGTCCACTTACAAAAGATCGTTTATCATCTATTCTTCCTTATGATATTGTACAAGTAAAAGATCTAAAAATTACTGCATTACCAATGAGTCATGATTGTGAGGGAACAATAG
Organism: uncultured Eubacterium sp.; assembly: GCA_904395785.1. Classification (GTDB taxonomy): domain Bacteria; phylum Bacillota_I; class Bacilli_A; order Erysipelotrichales; family Erysipelotrichaceae; genus Amedibacterium. Next base: position 29,593 of record CAJFOG010000050.1, read on the forward strand.
GGTTCACAATTGAATGTGAAGGCGAAAAGATGGTATATATCACAGATACTGGTTATATTAAAGAAGAAGTAAAACAATACATAAAAGGTGCAGATTATTATGTGTTTGAAAGTAATCATGATGTGGAAATGTTGATGCAGACAAAACGCCCTGTATTTATAAAACAGCGTATCATTAATGATTATGGACATTTGTGTAATGAAGATAGTGCAAATATATTAAGTGAAATTATTGATGTGAATAAGACAAAAGAAATTGTGTTAGCACATATTTCACAAGAAGGAAATACAAGAGAAAAAGCATTACGTACATTACAAGAAACATTACATCGTAAACAAATCAAACATGATCATATGAAATTATATCCTGCAGATCAATTTTCTATTTATATCGGTGGGAAAAAATAAGGGAGGATATCTATGAAAAAGATGACGTCATTTCTTCTAACTTTGTTGTTTTTTTGGAATATCATCATTACAATACAGTACTATCTTTTCACGACACAAAAAGAAAATCAAGTTACATATACACCATCTTCTACCATTCAACAAGCAAGTGTAGAAATATCTAGTAATGTAACGGAATTAGTAAAGAAAAGTGAAAATAAAGTAGTAACTGTAACATCTTCTTTACATGGACAAAGTGTAGGAACAGGTAGTGGTGCAATTTATCGCTTAGATAATGATACCGTGTATATTATTACAAATTACCATGTGATTGCGGATGGTAATGAAACATCTATTATTTTTGCGAACCAAAAAGAAAGTGAAGCAGAAATTGTAGGAAAAGATCAATTAACAGATTTAGCACTTTTGAAAACAAAGATAGATTTTGAAGTAGAAGCATTCACAATTGGTGATTCTTCTCTTACACAAAAAGGAGAATACGTCATTGCGATGGGAAGTCCGTTAGGTATTGAATATCAAGGAAGTGTATCTGGTGGATTAATTAGTGGGTTAAATCGAAGAATGGAAATGGATATTGATGATGATGGAATATCTGATTGGGATATGAATGTTTTACAAACAGATGCAGCTATCAATCCAGGAAATAGTGGAGGACCACTGATTAATCAAGCGGGAGAATTAATTGGAATTAACTCAATGAAAATTGCGGATACAACAGTAGAGGGATTTGGATTTGCGATACCTATTAATGAAGTAATTCCTATTATTACACAATTAGAAAAAGAAGGGAAAGTAATACGTCCGATTTTAGGAGTATCTGTACAATCTATTTATCAATTGTCCAATTTTGAGAAAACATATTTTGGATTAACTGATGAAGAAGGACTATTTGTGGTGAATGTATCACAAGGTTCCCCAGCACAAAAAGCAGGTATTCAAACAGGGGATCTATTAGTATCAATAGATGGTGTAACCTTAACAGATTTTAAACAGTTTAGACAAATTTTATATTCTCATAAAGTAAATGATAAGATACATATCGTTTATAAAAGAGATGGAAAACAAGTAGAAAAAGAAATCACACTAGCATAGTAATAATCTATGCTTTTTCTAATATAAAAAGATGGAGGGTATTTATATGATTTTATATTTTAGTGGAACGGGAAATAGCCTATTGGTTGCACAACGATTAAAAGAAAAATTACAGGATGATATTGTATCACTAAATGATGTATTGAAATATTCAACATCATATAAATTCACATCAACCAAACCATTTGTGATTGTTTGTCCTATTTATGCATGGAGATTACCTTTTAAAATAGAACAATTGATAAAAAAAGCAAACTTTAAAGGAAACAACAACGTGTATTTTGTTGCGACATTAGGAGCAAATGCAGGAAATGCTAGTGCATATTGTAGAAATATTATACAAAAGAAACAATTAACATATAAAGGATTTTATCAAATTATTATGCCTGATTCTTATGTGGTGGCAGAACGTATGGTATCAAAAGAAGAAGCAAAACATCAGATACAGCATGTGATAAAAGATATTGATATACTAAGTGAAATAATAGCATGTGAAAAAGATATAGATACACCAGCTAACAAATCCTTAAAAAATAGTTTCTTATCAAGTGTTGGATATTGGGGCTTTCATCATTTTATGGAACATAGTCGATCATTTACAGTACTAGATACTTGTATACGTTGTGGAAAATGTATACAAGGGTGTCCGACAAATAATATTGTGTTTCATAAAAACAGTGTTAAGTATAAAAATGACTGTATGTTTTGTTTATCTTGTCTACACCATTGTCCAACCCAAGCATTAGAGTATAAAGGTAAAATAAAAGAAAATGGACAATATGTTTGTCCTGATATTAATGAAATTATAGGTGGGACAGTAAAGGGACAAAGAGATTTTAAAAAATCTTAAAGAAAACTGTTATACTTACTCAATGGAGTGATGTAGATGTTTTTAAAAAAAATAATGTTATATGGAAAAACATACCCATTGAGTATATATTTATTAAGTATGTTATGTATATTTCTTTTTGTGTATGATAACTATTACTTCAATATTACAAAAACGAAATATACATTTTTTGTGTTTTCCACAGTCATTGCGACGTTATGTTACATAATATGTAAAGGAAGACGATGGCTTATTTATAAAAAATGGAACTTACAGTTATCAATTGTGGATAAGTGTTTTATGATATGGATAGTTATACAAGTAGTATCAGTTGTATGCTCGTCGTATTTTAAGGAAGCAATTGATGGAAGTCTTGGGCGAAATACAGGGCTTATTTTTAGCTTGTTATGCGTAAGTGCATATTGGATAGTGTCAAGATCTAAAATATATTTAAAGCATATATGTATGTTATATTTAACATCTTGTAGCTTATTACATATCCTTGCCATATTAAATTTTTATTCAATAGATTTACTAGGATTTTATATTAAACTATCGGATTATCAATCTTCATTTTTTATTTCCACAACAGGGAATATTAATTTTTATGCATCTATCATTTGTTTAAGCCTACCAATTAGCTGTTACTTATATATTAAGTTACAAAACTATCAGAAGATATTGTTAATTATGAATAGTTTAGGTTTTATGGGATTAATATGTGGAAATAGTGATAGTGGATATTTAGGAATAGGTTGTATGTTTTTAATTTTATTATATATTAGTAGTAGATCTATTCATAACTTTAAAAAATGTATAGTTTTGATAATCATATTTTTGACATGTGGAAAACTATTAAGTATATGTAGTATGTTATTTCCTATTGCTAGTAGATTATATTATACGTTATCTTCTTTTTTTACAGATAGTATCGGTTCATGGATATTATGGTTACTATTTATATGTATATATTTTATTATAGAATTTTATGAGGAAAAGTTATCTTCTTATATGCGATATGTAAGAGTTGGATTAGTTACTTTCTATATTTTTATGTTATGTATATTTGTCTTCTTATTTATCTATTTAAGTTTTATAAATACAAATATTCAAATTGGATATTTATCCACATACTTTAGATGGAATGATCATTGGGGAACAGGCAGAGCAAAGGCTTGGAGAGCATTATGGGAAGTCTTTACAAATTTTTCATATAAACAAAAATTATTTGGTTTTGGACCTGATACAACAAGAGCTATTATGTTTTTAAACTATGGAAATGATACTTATTTGGTACAATATGATAATGCGCATAATGAGTATTTACAATATTTAATGACAATAGGGATTGCAGGACTTTGTGGTTATATAAGTATTTTTTCCACAATGTTTTATCGAATTTATCAATATAAAAATATATTGACAGTTAGAGTAATCGCTATTACAATTACAGTAGGAGCATACTTAATA
>CAJFOG010000051.1 GCA_904395785.1 uncultured Eubacterium sp.
GAAAAAAGCACCCTTCGTGCTTTTCTTATAATTCATATACTTTAATTCTATTTTCTGCTTTTTGTAAGGCTTCTTTTGCTCGTTGACAATCAATTGTTTTATCTTGGCTAGTTAACCTTTGTTCAGCTCTTTTTTTGGCCTGCTTTGCTCGTTCAATATCGATTTCTTGTCGATATTCTATCGCATCACTAAGAATTTGCATCTGATTATCCGCAAACTGCATTACACCTTTTGCTAGGGCATATGTTTGTTTTTCTTGATTTACCCATATTGTACATGGACATATTTTCAACATTGCAACAATTGGCATATGATTCGGAAGTATTGTCATTTGTCCTTCAAGTGTGGAAAATTGAATTGCTGTTGCATCTATTTCTTTATAGACTCCTTTTGGAGTCACGATTGTAATATGCATCATACACTTACTTCCAATTTTTTCGCTTTCTCTATCGCATCTTCAATTGTTGATACAAATAAAAATGCTTGCTCAGGCAGATGGTCATACTTCCCTTCTAGTATATCTTTAAAACTTCTTACTGTATCTTCTTTAGATACATAACACCCCTTCATTCCGGAGAATACTTCCGCAACATGGAAAGGCTGTGATAGAAAATTTCTTACACGTCTTGCACGATTTACCACAATCTTATCTTCTTCACTTAGTTCATCCATACCTAATATTGCGATAATATCTTGTAATTCTTTATAGCGTTGTAAAATTTGTTGTACTCCTCGTGCAACTTCATAATGCTCATCACCTACAATCATAGGATCAAGCATACGAGAACTTGATTCTAGTGGATCAACCGCTGGATAAATACCTAATGCTGCTATATTACGATCTAATACCGTTTTCGCATCTAAGTGTGTAAATGCTGTTGCTGGTGCTGGATCTGTTAAGTCATCCGCAGGTACATATACAGCTTGTACAGAAGTAATAGAACCATTTCTAGTAGAAGTGATACGTTCTTGTAGTTGCCCCATTTCTGTCGCAAGTGTTGGTTGGTATCCTACAGCACTTGGCATACGCCCTAATAATGCACTAACTTCTGAACCCGCTTGTGTAAATCTAAAAATATTATCAATAAACAACAATACATCCTGATGTTCTTGATCTCTAAAATGTTCAGCCATTGTAAGCCCTGTTAACCCTACACGCATTCTTGCTCCTGGTGATTCATTCATTTGTCCATATACTAGAACGGTTTTATCTAATACGCCACTATCCTTCATTTCATGGTACATGTCATTTCCTTCTCGTGTACGTTCTCCTACACCAGTTACTACAGACATTCCTCCATGTTCTTTCGCAATATTGTGGATAAGTTCCTGAATTAATACTGTTTTCCCAACACCTGCACCACCGAATAATCCAATTTTTCCACCTTTAGCATAAGGACATAATAAATCTACTACTTTAATACCTGTTTCTAACATTTCCGCAGTTGTTTGTTGTTCGTCAAAAGAAGGAGCTTTACGATGGATTGGCATATATGTTTGAGCTTCTACTTTATCTTTCCCATCAATTTCTCGTCCTAGCACATTAAACATTCTACCTAATACTTCTTTTCCTACTGGTACACGAATGGCAGCACTTGTATCATACGCATCCATTCCACGTACTAATCCATCTGTACTTCCCATCGCAATACATCGTACTCGATCATTCCCTATATGTTGTGCTACTTCCACAACCAAAGACTCTTGTCCTTTTAGTGGAATATCAATCGCATGTAATAATGCAGGAATGTTTCCATCTTCAAACGCAACATCCACAACAGGACCAACTACTTGCACAATTTTTCCTTTATTTTTCATTTAACTACCTCCTTCCATTGCGTTTACGCCACCAACAATCTCTGTAATTTCCTGGGTAATTGCTGCTTGTCTAGCTTTATTAAAGGATAATTCTAATACTTCGACTAATTCTTCCGCATTATCAGTGGCTGTTTCCATAGCCATACGTCTACTTGCTTGTTCACTCGTCTTACTTTCTAAATAATAACTATACATGATAGAGCGTAAATACATAGGAACTAATACTTTCAACATTTCTTCTTGTGAAGGTTCATATATTGTTTCTTTTATTGCTGTATATTTTTTATCAAACGTTTGCAAAGGTAGTAATGTTTCTAATCTTGGTTCAAACGTTACAGCATTCACAAATTGTGTATATAAAACACGTATTTCACTAATTTGGTGTTGTTCATATCGATTAAAAACATCATGAATTAATCTTGCCAGTTGATCATAAGCAATATCATCTTCGATATTTATTAAACTTTGTGTTACTTGTTTTTGATTCGTCTTACACCAAGAATTACCTCTGCTACCAATAATCGCAAATTCACCTTCTAAATTCTTTAAAAATCGATATACATTTGCATTATATCCACCACATAACCCCATATCACTTGTAATCACAATTGTAAAAGGTATGCCTTCATTTTTTGTTGTATATATGTGATTTCTATTAACAGAAGATAATATTTTTTCCATAGTATCTTTCATATAGAATGCATACGTTTTATTTTCTTCCATTAAAGTACGTTGTTTCTTCAATTTACTAGCTGCCACTAGCTGCATCGCTTTTGTAATCTTTTTTGTAGACTCAATAGAGCGAATACGTGTTTTTAATTCTAGTTTTCCAGCTGCCATATACTAGTTTTCCATCCACTTCATATCATGATTGAAGGATTTTAAAGCATTTTTCAATGCTTCACTTAACACTTCATCAATTACCTGTTTTTCTTCTATTTCTTGTAGTAAGCCTTGATAATGTTCATCCATATATCTTAGTAAATGTTGTTCATATTGTCCGATCTGTTCTGGTGCTACTGCTTGTAAAAAACGATGTTTCATCGCAAATAAAGAAACAACTTGATGTGATAAAGACATTGGTGCATAAGGTTTTTGAATTAATAACTGTGTTAATCGTTCTCCATGTGCTAATGTTTCTTTTGTCGTTGCATCTAAGTCACTACCAAATTTTGCGAAAGCTTGCATTTCTCTAAACTGCGCCAATTCTAATTTTAAAGAACCTGACACTTGTTTCATTGCTTTACATTGTGCTGCACTCCCAACACGTGATACAGATAATCCACTATCAACTGCAGGGCGTACTCCGCTATTGAATAACTCTGTTTGTAAGAATATTTGTCCATCTGTAATAGAAATGACATTGGTAGGAATATATGCAGAAATATCTTGTGCTTGTGTTTCAATAATAGGAAGTGCGGTTAAGCTACCTCCACCTAATTCATCATTTAATTTCGCAGCACGTTCTAATAAACGAGAATGTAAATAAAATACATCACCTGGATATGCCTCACGTCCTGGTGGACGTTTTAACAACAATGACATTGTACGATAAGCAACTGCATGCTTACTTAAGTCATCATAAATAATTAGCACATCATCTCCTTGTTCCATCCATTCTTCACCGATAGCACATCCTGCATATGGCGCTAAATATTGTAAAGGAGCTGCATCACTTGCTGTTGCGGAAACAATCGTTGTATATTCCATTGCACCATGACTTCTTAATTTTTCCACAATTTGTGCTACAGTACTTGCTTTTTGTCCAATCGCAACATAAATACATTTTACATTTTTATCTTTTTGATTTAAAATCGTATCTATTGCGATTGTAGTTTTTCCTGTTTGGCGATCCCCAATAATTAACTCACGTTGACCTTTTCCAATAGGAATCATCGAATCTATTATTTTTAAACCTGTCATTAATGGTTCATGAACACTTTTACGTGTCATAACACCAGGTGCAACACGTTCTACTGGGCGATATTTTGTTGAAGTAATAGAAACCCCACCATCAATAACTTGTCCTAACGCATTCACAACACGACCAAGTAATTGATCTCCTACAGGTACTTCTACTACTTTATTTGTACGCTTAACCTCACTACCTTCAAAAACTTTAGATTCATCTCCCATCAAAACAGCACCTACATGCTCTTCTTCAAGGTTTAACACCATACCATATACTTCATTTCCAAAATCTAATAATTCCCCTGCCATTGCATTTTGTAAACCATATATTAGCGCAATACCATCACCTACACTAATTACAGTTCCAATCTCATCCATTCGCAAAGTATCATCATAATGTTTAATTTGTTCCTTTATTAATCTACTTATTTCTTCAGGTCTAATTTGCATTGTTTTCACCTCACTTACTATTTGTATGCAATGCTTTACGTAAATTTTGTAAGCGACGTTGTAATGTATTGTCCATCACATCTCCATTCACTACAATTTTTACTCCCGCAAGCAAGTCTTGTTGTATGTGATATTTTAATTCTATTTCTTTTGAAAATTTTTTTTCTAACATTTTCACAATACTTGATAATTCCTCATCTGATAATGCTTTAGCACTCATTACATTCGCTACAATAATATTTTTTTCTTCACGATATAATGTAAAAAAGCATTGTATAATTTCTTTGATATAAGAAAATCTATGTTTATCTACTAATAGTTTTAATAAATTCAACACATATGGCTGAACTTGATCTTTCCATACCGTTTCTAATACTTGCTTTTTATCATTCTTTGTAATATTAGGATGTTTCATAAATAAATAAAATGAAGCTTCACTATCCATTTGTTTTAATAGTAATTGTAAATCTTGATACATGTTATCTAATTGTTGTTGTTCCTGCGCAAGAGAAAACAAAGCTTGCGCATATTGTTTGGCGATAACATTTGTCATGAATCATCACCTTCAGACAACAATTGTTTCACATAAGTTCTATGTGCTTCTTCATCTAATGTTCTACCAATTAATTTTTCTGCAGCATCAAGCGCAACATCTTCAATTACACCTTTTAATTCCTTATATGCTGCTAATTTTTCTTTTTCAATCGCTTCACTTGCTTGTTGCTTCATCCGTAAAGCCTCTTCATTGGCTTGTGCTAACACTTCTTTTTTCGTATTAGCAGCACTTAATGTTGCTTGTGCTAAAATATCTTGTGCCTGTTCATGAACTGTAGATAATTGTTGTTCATATTCTTCTTTCAATTGCTCTGCTTCTTTTTTACTTTGTATGGAAGCATTAATATTGTCTTGAATAAATACTTGTCTTCGTTCAACATATGCACATATTTTATCCCAGAAAAAATGTTTTGCGATTAATACAATTAACAATGTAGATATACACACAAGCAGCATATCGGTAGGACTAATTCGTAAATAATTCTGGATATCAAAATCTAATTGCACGTTTCATCCACCTCCTTATGTGGTCATCATTTATCCTTTCATAAAAATTAATAAAATCGCAATAATTAATGAGTAAATACCTGTTGTTTCTGCTAAGGCAATCCCAAGCACCATAATACTTCTAATTTTCCCTTCTGCCTCTGGATTTCTACCTATAGCTTCTGCACCTTTTCCTGCTGCAATCCCTTGTCCAATCCCTTGTCCAAGACCTGCAATCATCGCAATTCCTGCACCTAATAATGCCATTCCATGTACAAAATACTCGTTAAATTCAACCATGTGTAATCCTCCTTTTTAATATGTTAACCTTCTTCTACTACTTGCTCACTTAAAAAGAAGCTAGCAAGCGTAAAGAATATATATGTTTGAATTAATCCTGAAAAAATATCAAAATATGTATGCAAAAACGGAGTAAATAAATAACCTAACACCCCAATTGGCATCAACAGTTTCAATAATGTATAAATCAATAACGTTATGATTGATCCTGCCAATATATTTCCAAATAAACGCATCGTCAATGAGATTGGTAATGCAAATTCACCTATGATATTCAATGGTGTTAATATCCACATAGGTTCACACAACTCTTTTAAACGTGCTCGTAATCCACCTTTTTTTATTGCATTTGTTTGAATTAATAAAAACATCATAATCGCTAATGTCGCATTAATACTAACATTCGATGTTGGTGATTGTAAGCCTATCAAACCCAACAAATTACTAAATGCCATTAACACAATTAATGTTCCAAAAAAAGGTAAATAATGTTTAGACTTATGTTTTAAGTTTCCCCCAATAATCGCCATTGCTAGGTTATATACTTGCTCACCAATAAATACAATCCCTTTAGGCGCTTTTCGCTCATCTGCTCGTTCAAAACATTTCCCTGCAAACACACAAAATATTCCAAACAAAACACATAGCCCTAGCCAATTCAATACAGACTGAGGTAACTCTAAAGTAAAATCATGGAAAGTTACAATTAAGCCATCAATCGGTTGCATGTATCCTCCTCCTTTCTTTATCTATCATCACACAAAATACAATGCTCACTTTATGACACAACATACCAAATAACACTGCCAAAATATGAATCTCTTGATAAGCACTTAAAAAAAATACAATCCCATATAAAATATAACGTCTGACATAGGCTCCTTGTAAGAAGGTTTTACTTCTATTGATATCATCTGGTAAACGAGAAACACTTGAAATAATACTTTGAAATCCCATTAAACCACAACATGCACCAATCCAAATACCTCCTAGCGTAGCTTTATCTATCTTTCGTAGAAAAAGTAATGATATTAGGCTTACAATACCTGCAAGTATTACCGTAAGGACTCGTATATTCGTGTAAAATTTTCTATCTTCTATCCTCATGATGTCCTAACTCCTTTACTAATAAATATATCGAACCTATGATGACATATAGCAAACATAAAATAATACATAAAGGTGTTGTATGCAAATATGTATCTATCTTATATCCTATCCAAATGCTTATGAGACAACTAATTAGTAGCTGTATCGTAAAACTAATAGCACGTTTCATGTAATAATTAATTATTTCGTACCAAAAATACGATCACCCGCATCTCCTAAACCTGGTACAATATATCCTTTTTCATTTAACTTTTCATCTAAAGAAGCTAAATAAATATCTACATCTGGGTGCGCTTCTTCTACTGCTTTTACTCCTTCAGGAGCACCTACTAAACAGACCAAACGTATATTTTTCGCTCCTTGTTTTTTCACCATATCTAAAGCTGCAATTGCACTCCCCCCAGTTGCTAACATTGGATCTACCACCATCACAACCGCATTTTCCATATCCGCAGGGTATTTTTCAAAATACGTATGTGGCTGTAATGTTTCTTCATCACGATATAAACCAACATGTGCAATTTTTACTGTAGGAATCAACTGACAAATCCCATTCACCATTCCTAAACCTGCACGTAAAATTGGTACAAGTACAATATCATCTTTTACTTCTTCTGTTTCACAAGTCGCAACAGGAGTTTCAATTGTTACTTTATGAACAGGAAGATCACGAGTGATTTCATATGCCATTAAACCACCAATTTCATCTAAATTTTGTCGAAAATCTTTTGTATTGGTATCTTTCTTACGCATTTGCGTTAATTTATGTGTAATTAATGGATGTTTTAAAACTTTTAACATACTAACTTCTCCTTTTTTTCGGCATTTCAAGAATTCCCGAATTCTATATACATTTTTTATTATATCATAAAACTTCCTATTTTTTGCTTAAGAACACTAAAAATCTATATGCTTTTCAATTTTATAGTTTTTCTTTGCATAAATTTTTTCTAAATTTATAACTTAGATAGGATAACTAATATTAAATTATTCTACAAATACTCTTATCCATTTCATTGATAAATTTCTTTTTCATATTCTTAAATTAAAGAAAATATATCAAAATTCTAAATTTTAATAAGTTTTTGTTGCTATTTTCTTAAAATATACATATAATAATAATGTCAATGGCACTCGGTGCAGAAGAAAACTCACGAATTATCGTGAGTTTTTTCTATACTTAATAATTTAATCATTTTCAGATACTTTTTCCTATCTGATACTTTTCTTAATTCATGGGTTTTTGGATTATAAAAACGAATTAAAATCTCAAGACTATTACAATGCATTACGCAATTTCTAACAGAAACAAGACAAAACACCTTGTCAATAAAATCTGATATTTTATCTACATTAAACGTATATCCATACTCTTTTAATTTTGAAAAAATCAAATCTTGAACCTGCTTATCTAAACAAATATAGATAGTTAAAAGTTTGCCTAAACTCATTCTATCAAAAAAACAGTAAACATTCACGTAATTACCTATATTTTTCTTTAACTCATCAATTTGATTACGCATATGCTCTTTTCTTTTATTACTATATTTTAAATTAATAAATTTAAGTTTCAAATGCTCCAAGAATTTTTCCAATTGACAAGAATTCTCAATATAATATGTAGTTAAAACATTATATGCAATAATAGATTTAAAATGAATTTCAAAGTCCATTATATTTTTCGCAATAATAGGATAATGTTCTCTTTCTTTATTAAAGAAATTAAAATATTCATCAAATTCAACATCTTTTTCATAAATATGAGCTCCATTTTCTTTAATAAGTATTTCATTCTTTGTTTTCTTTGCAAAACGATGCTTAAATGGAGTAATAATATTAATATAATTATATCTTAATAATTTTTCGCAAGCATCTTCTTCTGTTATCTTATTAAAGGTCACTTTTTTCTTATACTTTAGATAACTAATTTGTTCATCTAATTTTTTAGATGGTTTATATTGCTTTACTTCTTTATTCTCCATAAGATGCTCCTCTTAACCAATCAATTAAAATAAAAATACTTTCATAAAAAATCGCATAACTTCATCTATTCATTAATATAATAAAATAGATATACCCTATTATCAATATTTTTAATTTGCTTTATTATATCTACCTAAAATTTACAAAAATCATGTCAAATAAGAATTTCACATATAAATCTAATACATTTTTTATCTTAGTACATTCAAAGCTTTAAGAGCTTTAGATAAAAAAGTATAATTCATTTATTTCTAATTTTTAAACAAATGTCGATATAAATCAACAGTTAATTTTATTTTTTTACTTTATATAAATGCGCCTTCCACAAAAGACCTGCTTTCACATGATATTTATCTTTAAAACTATCTTGATTTAATCCAAGAGATATATACTCTGATGATGAATTGAATAATACAGGTTCTCCTATATCTACATATCCAAATGACTTCACATAAGGAACATCTTGTTCAAAATATATACCCTGTTCATTTTCTAATTTTACATGCACCACATCATATTCCTTATAACCTACACGTTGAAAATCTTCTGTTAGAATGTTAAATACAATACTTCCAAATGGATCTGACACATTAGACACAATCCCCTCTATCACATCACTTGTCACACTTGCTTTTAAATATTCTTTATCTAACAATACGATATCTTCTACAGGATAAGCTTTCCCAACTTCTTCAAAAGTAATTTTTCCACTAGCTAACTTAGCAGCTGCATACGCAAAAATATCTCTTCCATGGAATACAGAAACAGCCTCTGTTCCCTCATATCGATGTCTTGTTTCATCAATTTCTCTTACTTCTTGAATACCAACATTATAGTACACATGCGTTAATGTTCCATTATCTGGAGTTACGACATAATTCCCATCATTTAATAAGGCAATACATGCTTTTCTTTTTGTTCCTACTCCAGGATCTACAACAGAAACAAACACGGTACCTTTTGGCCAATATGGCTCTACATATTGTAACTGTTGGCTAGCTTCCAATACATTAAATTTTTCAATGGTATGCGTACTATCAATACATTCTATTGAAGCATCAACTTGCTTACAAACACCTCTCATCGTCGCAACAAAAGGCCAATCTAAACTAAAATCAGTTTGCCATACAATACAAGATTTCATAACTCTCCTCCATCTTATGAAAACGGATACCACACTTCAGGAACTTGAAAGAAGATGCGTCCAATAATATATCCCACCACAAATATCCCTAATATAATATACACCACTTTTACTTTTCTATCATTGATTGTTTCTTCATGTTCCGCATAATAACTACGTTTTTTACCTTTCCCAAATCCTCTTAAATCCATGGCATTTGATATATTTCCTATCCTATCAAACGATGTAATCACTAAAGGAATGATAATCATTAAATTCTGTTTAATTCTTTTCCACAATCCTGCTTTCTTAGGATCTAACTCCACACCTCTTGCCTGCATTGAAACCTTAATATTTTGATAATCTCTTGTGATATCTGGTATATAGCGAAATGCCATCTCCACAATGGTACAAACCTTATAAGGAACTTTACAAGCATATAAACCAGCTGCTAATTCACTAGGTGTAATTGATAAAATAAATACTAAAGAAACAAAAAATGATGCTAGCATTTTTAATAAACGAGATAACAAAAACCATACTTCCTCATAAGTTACAATATAATGCTCATTAAATTGAAACCAAATTGTCTCATGACCAAAATATAACATACCTAAATGTGGATCCGCTAAATAATATAAAATAATATTAAATATATTCACAAATACAACAAATCCAATAATATAACGTAATGACTTCATCTTTGGCTTTAATGATAGTAATCCAATAATACTTAATATAAACACAGGCAATATTAATCTAATATCAAATGTCATAATTAAGTATACTATGAAAACAAAGAATAATCGAACTTTTGTCGTTCCTGATAGTTTGTGTAAAAACGTATTACCAGGAATCAAATTAATTATAAAGTTATTCATCTTTATACATCCTTTCATTCTCAATAAAGCGTCTTGTAAAGTCATCACATGGAAGATCAAAACGTTTCGCCAATGTAAATAAAGATGTTTGTTTTAAATGTGCTCTTTGAATCATAGATTCATCACTTAAGATAGTATATACGCTATCATTTCCAATACATGTTTTTTCACTAAATACAATCGCTCTATCGGTATATTCAATAGCCAAGTGCATATCATGCGTAATAAATAAAATTGTCATACCATATTGTTTATTTAAAGTATCTAAAAATGTCATAATCTCCGTATAAACTCGATAATCTTGCCCTGCTGTAGGTTCATCCAAAATAATAACTTCTGGTTTCATTGCTAAAATAGAGGCAATTGTTACACGCTTTTTTTGTCCATAACTTAATGCCGATACTGGCCAATTTCTCATTGCATATAAATTACACATTTTTAATACTTCTTCCACACATTGATCAATTTCATGTTTTTTATATCCACGAAGCATCAACCCTAAACCTACTTCTTCTTTGATTATATCTTTCACAATCATCTGATTAGGGTTTTGCATAACATATCCGATCATTTCACCAATTTCTTTAATGGAATAGTTCATATAGTCTACTCCCTTAAATAAAATTTGTCCTTGTGTTGGTCTTAAGATGCCACAAAGAAGTTTCGCAATCGTACTTTTTCCTGCACCATTTTTCCCAACAATTGCGATTTTTTCTCCTTTTCTAATTTGAAAAGAGACATGTTCTAATACAGGTTCATAATCATATTGATAACTTATATCTTTCACATCAATCAACACATCTTCTGCTTGCTTTGATTGCGATAATACTGTTTGTTGAAAATGATTTATTATTTGTTCAGCATATGGAGTAAGATCCATATCAAATACATTACTAATACAATCATTTTGTAATGTACATCCTGCTTGTTTCAGCGCAGTAATGTATAGCGGTTCTCGTATACCGTTATCTTTCAAGACATTACTCATTAATAATGCATCTGGTGTCATATCCGCTATAATCTGACCATCTTTCATTAAAATCACTCGATCAATATGACGATATAATACATCTTCTAAACGATGTTCGATGATCACAATTGTTTTATTTTGTTGTTTATGTATACGATCAATTAAATCAATCGCTTCATTCCCCATCATAGGATCTAAGGCTGCTAATGGTTCATCAAACAAAAGTATTTTCACATCATCATGCATAATACCCGCCAATGCAACACGTTGTTTTTGACCACCACTTAAATCATAAGGTACATATTCTAAAAATTCATGCATATCTACCATTTTCGCAGATGCATATACACGTGGAATCATTTCTTCTCGCGTAACATTATCATTTTCCAAGGCATATGCGATATCTTCACCAACAGACAATCCAACGAATTGAGCATCAGAATCTTGTAATACTGTCCCAATTTTACTACTTAATTGAAAAATGCTAGATTGAACAACTTCCAAACTAGCAATCTTACAAGACCCTTTCATTTCACCATGATACGAAAATGGAATTAATCCATTCATACAATGTGCTAATGTTGATTTTCCACAACCAGATGGTCCAAGAATCAACACTTTTTCACCTTCATAAATCGTTAGATTAATATTTTTTAAAGTTTCTTTTGATAAAGATTTATAGCGAAAACTAAAATCTTTAAACTCTATTACCGGCTTTTTCATTCTTCTGTTAAATTATGACCGCGAGAATTTCTATTTGCTAAAACTTTTAATACTGGAATACCTGCCACTAATAAAACAATACAATTTGAAACAGAACCAACTGCTGATTGCAACATTGTAATCGTTAATTCTCCACCATACCATAAATATGTAAATATTGGCGTAATTAACCCAAAACTCACACCACAACCAATCACACATAAAATACTGTAGATGATCATATGCTTAATTTTGAAAATACCTTCTTCAATATTTACACCATACAATGAAAGTGCACCAACAAATAAACCTAAACAAGCATTTCCAATAGCCCAATCAAACCAAATACCCCAACCACCAATTAAATCAGCGATTAGATTACCAATTCCAGCCGCAACAGCAGCAGGTAAAGCTCCAAACATACCACCTACAATTACAGGAACAATCATAGCCGTAGTTAAACTTGTATTTGTGAAAATTTTAATAGAACCATACGTCATTAATACTCCAAATAAAGCAGCTCCTATTGCTACCCCAATAATTGTTTTCGTATTCCAAACACCAATAAATTTTTGTAACATCGTCTTTCTATTCATAAGAAACACCCCTCTCTATTTTAATAAATAAGAATTTATTCATAAATTACTTTTGGAGCACGGCGAATACTTATTTTCCAATGAATACCTGTTCCTATATTATAAGCTTTCGCAAAGCTTCCTTGATTAATTGCTACTGCCATTTGATCTAAACTATTCGTATATAATAATGTTTCCCCTGTGGAAACATCCGCAAAACTTTTCGCATAAACTAATACATTTTTATAAACAATACGATGCTCATGCTCAATACAAATCTCTACTCTCTCTCCAAAAGATACGCGTAGTTGTTTAAATAGCTCTCTTGGAATATTCGTCCATAAACTACCAAAACGAATATCTAATACATCAATCACACCATGTATAATATCTTGATCAAATACTGGATCAACTGTTGGTAATTCAACAATTGATATAACATCTACTTTTGGACCAATCTCTTCAAAAGTAATCAAACCAGATGCTAATTTTGCAGATGTATATGCATAAATATCTCTTCCATGAAATGTATAACTTTCTCCAGAATTAGGTAGTCGATGCACTGTTTCATCAATTTCTCTAGCTTCTTCAATACCTATAATTTTTTTCAAATGTGTTAATGTACCATTGTCTGGAGTAATTACATATTGTCCACCTTTTATTTTTACCGCTATACTTCTTCTAGCAGAACCTACTCCAGGATCAACAACTGAAACAAATACACTTCCTTCTTTCCAATAATTCACTGTTTGAATTAAACGATAAGATGCATCCCATACGTTATATGGTTGAATATCATGTGTTAAATCAAAGATTCTTAAATTTTCATCAACGCTATACGCAACTCCATACATTGCACTCACTGCTCCATCAGCTAAACCAAAATCTGTTTGTAATATTAATGGTTTTGACATAATTCTCCCTTTTCAATATCTATCGTCTTTTATTATACAAAAAATTAATATGATTGAAAATATTTTTATAAAAATAATACAAAAAGAAAAGGAATGTTGATCACATCCCTCTTATCTTTCATCTGGTAATGGAAAATTTTCCATAACTGCTCGTACTTCTTGTCTTACTTTTTCACGTACTGAGGCATCATCTTTATTTGTTAATACTTCATAAATCCAGTTTGCTACTTGTTGAAATTGTTCTTCTTTAAACCCTCGAGAAGTCATTGCGGCTGTTCCTAAACGAATTCCACTTGTCACAAAAGGTTTTTCTTGATCATATGGGATCGTGTTTTTATTACAAGTAATTCCTGCTTCATCTAATAGTTTTTCTGCTAATTTTCCTGTCATATTTAAAGAACTTTTCACATCAACCATTAATAAGTGATTATCACTACCACCACTTACAATGCGCATCCCTTTTTCTTGTAATGTTTGCGCAAGAACTTTACAATTTGCAACTACTTGTTGTCCATATGCTTGAAATTCAGGTGTCATAGCTTCTTGTAAACAAACTGCTTTTGCCGCAATAATATGCATTAAAGGACCACCTTGTACTCCTGGAAATACGCGTTTATCTAATAAATCAGCATGTTCTTTTTTACAGAAAATCATACCACCCCTAGGACCACGTAATGTCTTATGTGTAGTCGTTGTCACAAAATCAGCATATGGAATCGGACTAGGATGTACACCAGCTGCCACTAACCCTGCAATATGTGCCATATCTACCATTAAATATGCCCCTACTTCATCTGCTATCTCACGAAATTTTTTAAAGTCAATAAAACGAGAATATGCACTAGCTCCTGCAACAATTAATTTCGGATGCTCTTTTTTCGCTACTTCTAAAATTTCATCATAGTTGATACATTCATCATCTGCATTTACACCATACTCCACAAAACGATACAATGATCCACTAAAGTTTAATGGATGTCCATGCGTTAAATGTCCCCCTGCCATTAAATTCATACCTAACACTGTATCCCCTGGATTTAATACAGCCATATATACTCCCATATTTGCTTGTGATCCACTATGAGGCTGTACATTCACATGCTCTGCCTGAAATATTTCTTTCGCACGATTTCTAGCTAAATCCTCAATCTCATCGACAAACTGACATCCTCCATAGTAACGTTTTCCAGGATATCCTTCCGCATATTTATTGGTCAGTATGCTTCCAGCTGCATCTAAAACATCTTTTGATACATAGTTTTCCGATGCGATTAATTCTATATGGTAACGTTGACGTTCACGTTCTTTTTCAATCATTTGTTGTACTTGTATATCTTTCATAACATACCTCCTACTTATGCATTTATACTACCATACTATCTAGTACTTGCCTAGTAACTTTTTATTTTATTAAACGTAAAATAGTGGTATAGTAATACTAGATTAGGAGGTATTATATGCAAACTATACGCTTCATATTTAGTGATTTAGATGGTACACTTTTAAATAGTCAAAAAGAAGTTTCAGATGAAACGATTGCAACGATTCAAGAATTAAAAAAACACGGATTTAAATTTGGTATTGCGACAGGTCGTCCAAAAGTAGGTATTGAAAACAACTGGAAGCAATGGCGTATTGATGAATATGCAGATTTTGTAGTTGGTAGTAATGGAGGTGTTATTTGGGATTTAACAAATCATACATACAAAGATACACATTTACTACAACCAGAAACAATGCAAAACATTTATGAGTTAGTAAAACAGTATAAACCAAACTTCTATCAATACGGTGAACAAGTAGTTTATGCACATCGTATTGATGAACGCGCTCAAAAAAATGGTGCTATGAATAAAGTTGAAGTTCAACAAAAAGATGTATCTGAAATGATGCAACAACCTTGTCATAAATTTTCTATGTTATTTTCTGCAGAACATATACAAGATGTACTTACGATATTAGATAAGGAACAAGGAAAAGGATTCCATTACGTACAACCAATTGAAAACTACATTGAATTCTCTGATTCAAGAGTGATGAAGTCTTATGGAATCCAAACAGCAATCGCTCCATATCAAGCTGATTTATCTAATGTCATCGTTTTTGGTGATGAAGGGAATGACTTAGAAATGTTAACAAAGGCTGGTATTGGTGTTTGTATGAAAAATGGTACAGACTTGGCAAAATCTCATGCAGATGAAATTACAGATTACACAAATGAAGAAAGTGGTGTAGTTCGTCATTTAAAGAAAAAGTTTTTATAAAAAGTAAAAGTGATACAATGTAAAAGTATCACTTTTTATATAGCTTTCATCTTATTTTTTATTGATTTTTATATTTCCATAAAAACAGTATCTTATGAATATGCACAAATATTAATAAGAATAATGAGATATATAATAATATTTGAATAACAGATATAGTAAATGATGGCAAAAATATAAAAGATAAAATACAAAATCCTTGAATAACTATAGAATATAAATGTTCATTTGTATAGTTAAATGAAAAAATCAAAATCATACATACAGTTAAAGTTATCAAAATCAAACTAAACAATTTTACAATCATGAGTACTTTATTGTATTGTACAAATATTAAATCTAGTACGGCTAATACTAATAAAACAAACAAACATATCATATTTTTAGGTATCATATCTCTTAATACAACTAGCATAAAAGTTACATCTGTGAACTGTAATTCAACTTCTATATCATTTAAAAAATCAAAATTTTGAAACCTCATATATATCATAATGAAAATAATCGATATGATTAAAAATAGCTTTCGTATTTCTTTATTTAACATGAATACCTCCTTTCGTTATATAATATACATTTCTAGTGATGAATTATCTTCTTATACTTGCTAATCTATATCCTTTTTTTATTGCATTTGGCCAATCTGCATTACTTTAGTTAAAATAGTAATACATAGATCAGTTAAAAAAAGATTTGAATATTCGATAACACCCTATATTCAATCCTTTTTATCATACTCTATTTCATTTTTTATCTTTATTTCGATACTTCTTGCATATTCCTTCAAATACTTCTGGAATCATTCTAGAACGTAACATGAAAATAACTGCCACTGCAAGTACACCAATTAAATTTTCTAATGCACTTTCATGCGATAATATAATTTGACGTGCAACTGCATATAATAATACTTCTATAATAGATTCTGGAGTATGCAACAATAACATCTTCACAAACTCAATACCTACAATCATAGACAATGATAAACTCATAAAATCTTCCATTACAAAATTACCATTTTGGATTGATGTAATTGTATTAAGCACAACCAAACAAGATACAAATATCGTCGTTATTAATACGATACATGCGATAATTATTTCTAATATACTAGAGACTTTTAATAAAAATGTTTGATACTTACGCAACATTTTCATCTTCTAAACGCATAACTTTCTCAATACGACGAATATGTCTTTCTTCTTGTGAAAATTTTGTATCTATCCAAATTTTCACAATTTCCTTCATTACCGCAACTCCTGTTGTTAATTGTCCAATTGCCAAAACATTTGTATCATTATGTTCTCTAGTAAGTTTTGCCGTTACAGTGTCATGAACTAAAGCACAACGCACCCCATTTACTTTATTCGCTACAATACTAACACCAACTCCTGTACTACAAAATACAATTCCTCTATCATTGTTTCCACATGCAACACTTTTTGCAGCTTCTTTCGCTGTATCAGGGTAGTCCATAGAATCATGAGAATGTGTTCCAAAGTCTTCAACCTCATGTCCCATTTCTATTAACATCTGCTTCGTTATTTCTTTATACTCTAATGCTCCATGATCACAAGCTAATGCGATTTTCATTCTTACCACTCCTTCTTTCTCATCTATTATACAAAAACAAAAGTAAGAATTTAAGTCTTTTATGAAGGAAAAAAGAAATCTTTTAAAAATGATCTTGGTTCTACATCATAAACACACATACTAATAGATTGTAGTTCACCATGTATTTCTACTCCTTTTCCATCTCCAACTATAATATTTAATTGATTATGTTCCCAACGAGCTTCCATTTGTTTATCGTATGCAAATTGATCCAAATTGTTTAATACCATCATGATGTAGGATTCTTTATGAATGCCACTTACTAACCTTGTATAAATAGACTGTATTTCTTCTTTCACTTCATATGTATTATGAGAATTCGTATCAAAATATATCGTATATTCAATATTGCTAACCCCCTTACACAATGTAAAACTTACTAAACACGCAAACCATACACCTGCCAATATCATCATCTTTTTCACATCATCACCTCATGTTTACAGTATGATTCTTCACACATATTTTAAACATGCAAATTATTTTTTTAAATCATTGAAACAATGCAAGTTTTTACTGTAAAAATATTTTGAATATGTTACAATAATCTAGGATATTTACAATTCCCACGTTATGAAAACGTTACAGGAGGTAAGTATGGACTTTGATTTATTGATTATTGGAGCTGGACCTGGAGGTATTTTCTCTGCCTATGAAGCGATGAAATTAAATCCAGAACTAAAAATTGCTTTATTTGAGACTGGACATTCACTTGAAAGAAGAAAGTGTCCTATTGATGGTGTTAAAATTAAATCTTGTATCAACTGTCCGATTTGTGGAATTATGAATGGATTCGGTGGTGCTGGTGCTTTCTCTGATGGAAAATACAACATCACAAATGAGTTTGGTGGTACGCTTTATGAGTATGTTGGAAAACAACAAGCGATTGAATTAATGAATTACGTTGACGAAATCAATGTGGAAAATGGTGGCCAAAATACACGTCTTTTCCATAATCAAAATACACATTTGCGTAAAAAATGTATGGAAAATGATTTACACTTATTGTCTGCTAGTGTTCGTCACTTAGGAACAGATATTAACTATGTCGTTTTAGAAAACTTGTACAATAAGTTAAAAGATAATATTTCTATTTTCTTTAATACACATATTGATAAAGTAGAAAAACTTGAGGAAGGATACCGTATCTTTTCAAAAGATAAATCTTGGAGTGGTACTACTTGTATTATTTCTACTGGTAGAAGTGGTAGTAAATGGATGGGTAACATTTGTGAATCTTTAGGTATCTCTACAAAATCTAATCGTGTAGATATTGGGGTTCGTGTTGAGCTTCCATATAGTGTTTTCTCTGAATTAACAGATGAATTATATGAAAGTAAAATTGTTTATCGTACGAAAAAATTCCAAGATAAAGTCCGTACATTTTGTATGAACCCTCGTGGTGTTGTTGTTAGTGAAAATACAAATGGTATTGTAACTGTAAATGGACACAGTTATGAGGACCCTGCTCGTTTTACTGATAATACAAACTTTGCTTTACTTGTATCCAATAACTTTACTGAACCATTTAAAAATAGTAATGAATATGGGGAAAGTATAGCACGTTTATCAAATATGCTTGGTGGCGGTGTTATTGTACAACGTTTTGGTGATTTAATTCGTGGGCAGCGCTCTACACCAGGAAGAATGGCAGAAAGCTTTGTAACACCAACATACAATGCTACACCTGGTGATTTAAGCTTAGTCATTCCAAAGCGTCAACTAGATGACATTATTGAAATGATTTATCAATTAGATAAAGTAGCACCTGGTACAGCAAACGATGATACACTGTTATATGGTGTAGAAGTTAAATTTTATAACTTAGAAGTAGAAATTGATGAACATTTAGAAACTTGTCACAAAGGTTTATTCGTTATTGGAGATTGTAGTGGAGTTACACACTCATTAAGTCATGCAAGTGCCAGTGGGGTATATGTAGCTAGATATTTATACGGAAATAAATAATAGTTAAAAAAGATTCTTCAAAATTATTACGAAGAATCTTTTTTATTACTCTTATAAATCAATTATCGCATCTAATGCGACTTGTATCATATTATGAAAACCTATTTCTCTTTCTTCTCTTGTTAACTTTCTTGAAGATAACAAATGATCGCTTACTGTTAAGATAGAAGCAGCTTGTTTATTCGCTTTTTCACCAATATGCAAAAGAGCAAATGATTCCATATCTACAGCTAAACATTCATGCTTTTCTACTATCTCTTTAAGATTTTCTTTTTCTAAATGATAAAAACAATCACTCGTATGAATTCTACCTACTTTATATTCATACTGTTTTGTTTCTGCACTTTTCAACATTTTTTGAAATAGTTGCTGATTAGATTGAACTGTTTGCATTGTACTTCCACTATATATCTTCGCAAAATTGGTATTACTCCAACAACTATCCACAATTAATAAATCTTCAAGTTTTAACCTTTCATCATAACCTCCACAAGAACCTACTCTAATAATACGATCAACATGATATTTATAAAATAATTCATGCGCATAGATTCCCATAGATCCACAACCCATACCACTGCCCATTACAGTTACTTTCTGACCTTTATAGTAACCTGTATAACCTAGCATATTTCTTACTTTATTAATTTGTTTTACATTCGTAAGAAATTGTTCAGCAATGTATTTTGCACGTAAAGGGTCTCCACTTAATAATACTAGATTTGCAATATCTTCGATACTCGCTTCAATATGTATTGTTGCCATTAAAATTGCCATCCATTAAAAGTAAATGCTGTATCCGATACATTTTCTGGATCATATTCTTCTAATATTTTCGCATAACGTTCTTTATAATCATTATCAATATTAGCTTGTGGAATAACTATACTTGCTTCATTTAGGAAATGAAAAGAATCTCTTCCCATTTCTTGACCTCTTTGCGTATGTTTATCTAATGCATAATCAGGAATTTCTGGTAGTTTTCCCATCGCAAAACTTTTAATACAAATATTTTTCAATAAGTCACTTGATCTATCTTTTTCGCTTTGGCACATATAACGTATTGCATGAATAAAGTAAATTGTACGATCATTATCCGCATAGTCAAAATTTAATCTTGCTTGTGCTAAAGCATTCACAACAACCGCTGCCATTGGATTTCCCATTCCAATATCTTCTACTGATATAGTAAGTAATCTTCTCCATAATTTTTCTTCTAATTGAGGTGAAGAAATATAAAGTTCATAAGCAAACATACACGCTTGTTCTTCTAATCCTCTTCTAATTGATTTTTGAAGTGCTGAAATAACTTCATCACACGCATAGCCATTTCTTGTAGTTATTTTTGACCATGGATCATACATTTTTTTAGCCATATTACATACCACCTTTCATTTCTTGAATTTGTTTATATACTTCGATCATTTCTAATGCCATTAATTTCATTGTCTCACTGTTCATTAATTGATCTTCTGCATGCATAACTAATAATGAACTTTGCGCTTCATTATCTGTTGCTTCTTTTTGAAGAAGTTTTAAATGAGTATCATGCACAGTCTGCATCATTTCATCACCTTCTGTAATAAGACGTATTCCCTCTTCAAATTGATATATTCTTGCCTTTTTTATAGCTTCGATATATTTAGATTTCGCAACACCAGCATAAGCAATGATCTCCATTGCAACTTCTCCTAAATATTCTAAATCTATCATAATTTTATCCCTCAATTAATTGACATGCAGTTTCATATGCTGCTTTCCCATCTGCTAATGCATATACTCTCATATCTACAACAGCCGTTGGAATTTGTAATTGTTGTTGCACTTCATTTAATGCATATTGAATTTGTGGAGCCAATAAACATACATCCCATTTATTTACTTCATTTTGAATACTTGCTGAACTAACAGCTCTTACTTCAATAGATTTTTCAATACTCTCGGCATATTTTTTAATTTTATTAACTAAAATAGAACTTGACATCCCTGCATTACACACTACTAAAATTTTCATCTTCTTTTACCTCACATTATTTGTATAATTCTTTTTAAATACATCATAACATCATCTTCATCATCCATCGTTCTCAATATCTCTATTAAATCTTTTGAACGGGCTATTTTATATACTAAATTATAAATATGTGTCATATCATGATTTAACATTGCTTCTTGCGCACTAACAAATATGAGTTTTACACTTTGGTCATCCTTATATAAATTTTGTTTCATAATGGCTAAACATATCCCATTCACTAAAGCTATATTTTCTAATGGATGAGGGAAGAATACACCATTTTTTATATGTGTTGGATACACTTCTTCCCTTTCTAAAATTTTATTTTTAAATTCTTCACCATTCTCAATATGATTATGTAACTGTAATAATTGACAGCATTTTGAAATTACTTCCTCAAATGTTGTTTCTTCCTCTATAAATAAAATATTTTTATTTGAAAATATCTTATGATAAATTTCTTTTGTAGCAGAAACCATACCATAATTTTTCAAAAAAGCTTCTATTTGCATTTTATGACTACTACCTGGTAAATGTTGTATTAATATATATGGTATATCTATTTTACAGTCAATCACAACATCTGATATTACTAAATCACAATGATATTTATGAATATCTTTTTGCAGTTGATGTAAAGTAACTTTTCCAACAACTTTAATTTTAGTTTGAAACTCTTGTAATAACCATACTTGTAATAAATTTGCAAATGTTTGTGAAGTTCCATTTACTAATAATACTTTCACAGTTAAATTTTGATATTTTAAAATTGGAATGATATACATTGTTAAAAATGAAACTTCATCTTCACTTAAATATAATCCATATTTATTATGTATAATTGGTACAATTAACATAGCTAACTCATATGCAAATGCATGTTTTGTTTTTACTTCATATAATAGAGGATTTTTTAATTGATAATCCACTAATAATCGTTTTATCGCAAACTGTAGATGAATTCTAAAATTATCATACATTGTAGGAATACTCATCAATTCATAATTGTATTTGTCTTTTAATAAATTTAAATATTGTGCTAATACATCATCTGTTTCACTTAAATCTATCATATCTATATTATTTTTATAAAAACCTAATGTCTCAATATAGTTAACTAACAAGTTACAATCATATTTTCCTAAATTACAATGAAAGATGTTATTAATATCCACCATCATTTGATCTAATACTTCATTTTTATGTAATACTTCTACTTTTCTTGTTATCTGATTTCCTTGTTTTACCCTTATACCTGTAAATAATATCATCCATGAGACAATATAAAGTAACTGATCAGATAAAATAATATCATTACTCTTACAATATTGACTTAAGTAGTCTTCTAAATTAGTTAAGTCCGTTAAACGAATATCGTTTTTGATTACTTGAAACAAATGAACATTCATAATATTATTGCTCATGTAAATTTCTTCTTTCGTAATACGATAAAATAACGTTCTTAATGTAATTTCATCAGTTGATAAAGACAAGTATCCATTTTCTAACTTTAAAGCATGAAACCGATATTTTTGTTTTAAAAATATAATAAATGAAATCATATCTTTATATATGGTTTGTTCAGAAACATATAAAATATCAGACAATTCTCCTAAACTTCTTTTATTTTTCTTCATTAACAACCCTAGCATATAATATTTTCTTTGCATAGGTGTAGAAGCAATTTGTAAACCATCGCTTACGTCTGTTTCTTTTAAATAATCCCATATAATATTTTTATCTTGCTCTTTGATAAAATACCCTTTTTGTTTGCTAGATTGAATACTACATTCGCAATATGTTAGCTCCATGTTAATTGCTAATATATCATTTCTTATCGTTCTAGTACTTACTTTTAGTTTTTCTGCTAATTTCTTCGCATAAATACCATTATCTATACTTAAAATAAGTTTAATTACTCTTTTTTGCCTTTCTGTTATCATAGTTACATCCTTCTTTGGATATTGTATTTCTTACTATTGTATGCAATTTGATGTCATTATTGTTGTTCTAATTCTTTTTCTTTTCGTAATTCATCTGCTTCTAATGCTTTGAAAAAAGGATAGTAGAAAATTCCCATTAATATTACATTACCAATCGCAAGAACTGCTGCTTTCCAATCCATTGTTAATAAAAATGCTTGAAAACCTGGAGGTAAAAATCCTGGGGCTTCTCCTAAAGGAAGTGCTACAATACCTGTTGCCATTAATTGATAAGAAATAATTGCAACAACTACTGGTCCAAATACAAATGGAACAAACAAATATGGATTCATAATAATTGGAACACCAAAAATTACTGGTTCATTGATCCCAAAAACAGAAGGGATAATCCCGACTTTTCCAATTGAACTTAAAGACTTAGCCTTTGAACGACACAACATCCACACTAATAACAATGTAATACCCGATCCACTGACTTGTAAAAACCCAAAATAAAATCCATAAGTAAATACATGTGTTGGCGCTTGTCCTGCTGCTACTGCTGCTGCATTTTCTGTTGCATAAGTAATTGCGAATGCTGCCCATACACTTTGTGTAATCGCTGCTCCATGCAGTCCAAAAAACCATAATAACTGTGTAAGCAATATAATTATCGCAACTGCCCAAACAGAATCCATAGAAGATATTGCAGGTGCTAAAATTTGAATAATCAATTTAGGGAAAGTTGTATCCATAAAAGACATACATAATCCCGATACAATACATGCAAGCACAATATTCACCGCAAATGGTACTAATGATAAAAAACTTTCAGATACCATAGGAGGCACGCTTTCTGGCATACGAATTGTTAAATGTAACTTTTCAATAATTCTTGTAATTTCTACTACTAATAATCCAACAATTATACTTACAAAAAGACCTTCAGCACCTAAAGAAGAAACATCCCAAGTTGTACTTGTATCTTTCATTGATACACATAAAATTAATTGTACTAACGCTGATAAAACGCCTAACATTGATGATGTTTTCATTTGATATCGTTTAGCTAAAGATTCTGCTATAAAATAAGCCGAAAATAACGACATGATATTAGACGTGAAATATGTTGGAAAATTAAAAATTTCAATATGATTATTTACCCATTGCCCAAAACTACCACCAAATAAGTTTCCTAATCCAACAGGAATCATGCAAAATGATCCAATAATAATAATTGGAATAATCGCAACTACACCATCTTTTACTGATTGAAGATGTCTTTGTTTTTCAAGTTTTTGTGCTATTGGAAACAACCATCTTTGTAACCCTTTCTGTAGTGAATTCATCTCAAATACTCCTTCCTTTTTAACATATTATATTTTAAATTACTTTCCTGTAAATAAACAAATAAAGTTTTCCTATTTTGTTAGGAAAATAAATAATGATGTAGCCTTATATATATGGTAAAATATAAAATTGCTGAATTAAAATAGACCTTTGTCCAAACACAAAGGTCATTTTCTTGACGTATCTGCTTTATAAAAATAACGCACCTTCTCTTCCTTTTAAAGCATTATCACATACACCAATCTTGTCCAAAAAAACATGCATCTTCTTCATATATTTGATAATCAATACTTACTAGCTATATACTTTTTCTGTCTTTCTTAATAATGAAATGCATAAATGGCCAAGACCAATACATAAAATCAATCCACCTGCTACTAAAAAAGAAAAAGCTACCGTATCATTTTGAAAAATATTACTAATTACTCCAAAAATACTTGGATTTAAAAAACATCCTAAGTTAATACCTACTAATAAACAAGTGGATGCTGCTGTTTGTGAAGCAGTATTACTAACTCTTGCGACTTCACCAAATACACATGGATTAATAAACCCAGAAAATAAACCGGAAACAATAACACATATGCTTGATAGAATAAATGAATCAGAAAAATAAATGCCTAATAAACAAAACCCTAACACCATCATCGAAATAGGTAGTGTATTATGTTTTAATACTCCATATACCTTTACAAATAGTAATCCACTAATAAAACCAATCGCAGAACTTACTGCTGATAACATACTCGCTTGTGCTGCAGTGGCATACCCTTTTTCCACAAATACAGAAGCTAACTTAAACGCTACAACCATAAAACATGTAAACATAACAAACATATACATACTATAAATATATACTGTTTTATGGATTGTAATACTTTGTTTTTGCTTTGTAACAGCTACACTGATTTTTTGATCCTTAAAAAATAAGAGAAATAAGATCAAGGGAATTAACGCTATTAAATATACAAAATAACTAGCTTGCCAACCAAACTGAAGTAAAAAGCCAACACATAATGACATAACAGTACTAGCTACAGCTGAAATAGCACCTTGTAATCCTAATAAGCGAGTTCTTTCTTCTCCATCATAATAAATAGTGATTAATGAATATGCTAAGGAATTAAACATACCAACACCACAACCTAATAAAAATCGTGATAATAATAGTATCGTATAATTTTTTGTAAATACAGGTACTAGTCCAGATACTAATGTAACAAATACACCGATACATACTGTTTTTTTATCTTTTAAATACCGATGAATAACGGATGATAAAAACACAAAGAGTAGAATACCAAAATTTGGAATTGACATCAACAACTCAATCGATGCTTGACTTTGTGTACGAAGTGTTTGCACCATAGCTGGAATTGTTGCGGATACACTGGGTGCACACATACATAAAATTGAAATAGACAATATCGTTATCTTTTTCATAAAATCATTTGTACTCATATAAATCCTCCTTTGATATAAGCGTTTACTAAATCTTTTTAACACCTTCTTTTTATAAAACATAGTGTTATATTAAGAAAATAACTACTTTTTTTAAGAATTTACTAATTATTGCTTCAATGTTATAATATCGCATTGAGAAAGGATGATAAATATATGGCAGATATTAATAAAAAACTACTTTATCATTCATTAAGTCCAAATCAAAAAAAAGTTGTAGAAGGTGTATGTGAACTCTACCAAAAACATCGCCCTATTATCACAATATACGGTGCTGCGGGAACTGGAAAAACTACAATTGTTCGCTTTATTATTCAAAAATTAAAAATCCCTAAGAAAAAAGTATTATTCTGTACATTTACTGGACGTGCTGCCTTAATGTTAAGAAAAAAAGGTATAGATGCGAAAACTATTCATTCTACATTTTATACATGCTTTAAAACAAAAAGTGGAAAATTTAGCTTTAAGCTTAAAGATGAATTAAATGAACAACCTGAATTAATTGTAATTGATGAAATCAGTATGGTTGGGCAACGTTTATTTGATGATATTCTTTCATTCGATATTCCAATTATTTGTCTAGGAGACCCTTATCAACTACAACCTGTTATGGATGATCGTGTAAATATTCCAGCTGACTTTTTATTAACTGATATATTTAGACAGGGAAAAGATAGTAATATCATAACATTTGCTACTCAAATTCGTGAAACCGGTCATTGGAAAGCAAATTATAGAAAACATGATTTAATTTGTATGCCTTCTAAACAAGCTAGTGTGCAAGATTATTTAGAGGCTGATCAAGTACTTTGTGGAACAAATAAAATGCGAAAACAAATTAATGTAGGAATGAGAAAACATCTGGGTTTCACTTTACCAATTCCTGAAGTCAATGATAAAATTATAAGTTTAGACAATCATTGGGATGTATTAAATGATGATAGCGAAGAATTTGCCCTAGTCAATGGAATGATACTAATTGTGGATGAAATTTATAATATACATCTAAGTAAAAAAGTATTTTATGAACAATATATGGATGTTCGCTTAAAGGCAGACGGTTTTGAAGAAATTTACTTCAATGTCAGAATTAATTTATGTCCATTTTTAAATATTGATTTAGAAGAACACCATGATAATCCAGCTGTTCAAGAATTTTTGAAACAGGCTCATCACTTTGATTTTGGTTATGCTATTACAATTCATAAATCACAAGGGTCTGAATGGGATCATGTGATTGTTTATGGAAACTTTTGGGGAAAAGAAAAAGTTCAAATGGCATATACTGCTGCGACAAGAGCTGCTAAAAAATTAGTATGGTTACAATAAATATATTACTTATGTGATATTCTTTATTTTATATTGAAATAACTTCACCAAGAGCATATAATATTCTTGCCCTTGATGAAGTGGAGGATGAATGTCTCTCATCCTCCTTTTTTCATGGAAGTTTCCTCTACGGCTATGTTCCCCTTACCCTTTCCCCCCTGTATCTCACATTATTTCCGTCGATCTTTTTCTATCAACTTCAATATTATATGTAAGATACATAGATCTTTTACTTCTTCA
>CAJFOG010000052.1 GCA_904395785.1 uncultured Eubacterium sp.
CTGTTCCTGCAACAGCAATCATAGCTGCATTATCTGTACAACAAGATAATGGTGGGATAATAAATTCTACTTGTGGATACATCTGTTTCATTTCATTCTGAATTTTATCTCTTAAACATGAATTAGCAGCTACTCCACCAGCTAATACCATTTGTTTAGGTTGATATTGCTCGATAGCTAATTTTGCACGGGATAGTAATGTATCAAAAGCAGTTTCTTGATACGATGCTGCTAAATCAGCTTCATTAAATTTAACATTTGTTCTTTTACAACGATCTATAAATTGTAAAACACTACTTTTTAATCCACTAAAAGAAAAGTCTAGTGGATTTTCTGTTTTAGGCTTTGCTAATGTATATATTGGTTTTCCATCTTTCGCAACCTTATCTATATAAACACCACCTGGATATGGTAAACCTAATACTCGTCCTACTTTATCTCCTGCTTCCCCAATCGCATCATCTTGTGTTGTTCCAATAATCTCAAAACTCCACTCATTTTTCATATATACAAGTTCTGTATGACCACCAGAAACAACTAAAGCTAATAAAGGGAATTTTAATTCAGTTATTAACTGATTTGCATAAATATGACCTGCAATATGATGTACAGGTACTAATGGTTTTTGATATGCCCAAGCTAATGTTTTCGCTGCTTGTACACCAACATGAAGACATCCCACTAGACCAGGGCCTTGTGTAACTGCAATCGCATTCATATCTTCTACTGACATATTCGCTTTTTGTAAAGCTTCTTCAATCACAATAGAAATATTTTCTACGTGAATACGACTAGCTACTTCTGGTATCACACCACCAAAATCTTTATGAACATCAATTTGACTAGCCACAACACTTGAAATTATTTCTTTCGCATTTTTCACAATCGCAACTGCTGTTTCATCACAACTAGATTCAATTGCTAATATATAAGTATCTGTCATAATAAATTTCCTCCTAAAGGCTTAATCAAGAAATTAGCATCTTCACCATTATCTTGATAATAATTTTTTCTTACATTTACTTTTATAAAGCCATATGATTCATAAAGCTTCAACGCAATATCATTAGAAACACGAACTTCTAAAGATACACTTTCACAATAAGATTCTTCAGCTTTCTTTATCATATAGTCCATTAACTGTTTAGAATACCCTTTCCCTCTATGTGAAGGAAGAACTGCTATTTTTGTCAATTGACAAGTATCAAATGTAATCCAAAAGTCAATATAGCCTATAATTTGATCATCGTTTTCTAACACATATAACTGTGCATATTCATTATCTAATAGTTCATTTTGATAATCTTGTTTGCTCCATGCTACTGGAAAGCATAAGCTATCAATATTTGTTATTATCTCTAAATCTTCTATCGACATTTCTCTTAGATTCATACTGATTTATAGGCCTCTTGTTCTTTTAAATATCTTGGAGTAAGTGTGTGAATATTATCAACTACATTTGCAAATGGTAATAAATCTTTAAAGTTTTTAGCTAAATCAGGATAATTATCTTCATCCTCTAACAAACCATAATCTCCTACAATACAACCATCATATGAAGATAATAGTTCTTTAATCTCATCTAAATTTAAAATCATTTCATCTTTTACCAACTTACCATTTTCATAGAATGCACAATATGCACGATTACTTCTAGCATCCATTAACGCAAATACTTTTTCTTTTATCCCAGCTAATAGTTGTAAAGATGAAATACAATATAATGGAATTTGTTTTCTTGTAGCCAATACTTTCGCAACTGTCATTGCAATTCTTACTCCTGTATAACTACCAGGTCCATCTGTAATAACAATTTGGTCTAAGTCATCAGCCTTCCACTTGCAACTATCCATTAGCGATATTAATGTTGGAAATAACGATTCGCTTTGTTTCTTCCAACATTGTTCCTCAGCATAAGCTTTAATATCATTATCTTCTATTAACACAATAACTAAATGTTTATGTGAACTATCCATACATAATGTTTTCATTATAACATCCTCTCAATCTCTTCGTATTTTTTCCCAACACCACGCAAAATAAATAAACGTTCATTATCTGAAATACGTTTAATTTCAATTTCTAAGCGATCTTTAGGAAGTAAGTCTTCAATAAATACTGGCCATTCAACAATTGTAACAGCTTCATCATCAAAAATTTCTTCAAAACCTAAATCTTGAGTAATTCCTTCTAATCTATAAGCATCTATATGGTGTAATGGTAATTTCCCGTAATATGATTTAAGAATAGTAAAAGTAGGAGAATTAATAGTTTTTTTTATACCTAATGATTTTCCAATCGCTTTTGTAAAAGTAGTTTTTCCAGCACCTAAATCTCCTGTTAATGTAATAATAAAATTAGAGTTAATAATACTACCTAGTTTATTTCCTAATTCCTGTGTTTCTTCTAATGAATAAACTTTTATTTCCTTCATAAAAATCTCCTTCTATATAACTTCTATATTATACCATGGTAATAAAAAGAAAACATCAAAAACAAACAAAAAAAAGGAACCATAAGAAGGTTCCAAAAGAACTGGCAACGAGCTATCTTCACCTAA
>CAJFOG010000053.1 GCA_904395785.1 uncultured Eubacterium sp.
GAGATTGAGTGTGAAGAAAGGAATGGGTGGATATGAAAAAGAAATCTTTAACAATTTTATGTGTATTATTTTTATGGATGTTACCTTTTACAATCAATGCAATCATTGTTAATGCAACAACAAATACTAATGATAGAATACTTATTCAAAATGTAGACATTGAGGAAAATGGAAGAATTGTTGAGGAAGGTGATAATTATATAGTATATGAGAAGGATATAAAAGCAGATGAATTTGTTAATGAGAATGAAAATGTACTATCACTTTATAAGTGGGCAGGATATTCTTTAAGAAATATTAAAACGAATGGAACTACAACTGATTATAATAGAGTAGTTTCATCTGATGATGTATCAGCAGGTTCTTCTTTTACATTTAAAGTAAGTACTTCAGCTACAACTTCTGTTAGTGGTGTATATTCTATTAGTGCAGCTGAATTCAATTCAAAGGTTGGACTAAATTATTCAGCAACAGTAACAGTTTCTAAATCTAATACAACGTCATGTCCAAAAACATTAAATGGTAAAAAAGTAAAACAATGCACTGTTACCTTTTATCCTAAATATCAGAAATATAAATTTGATGAGTACTTTCTTGGTATGAAAACAGGATCAGGGACGGCAAAAGCTTTAGTAGGGTTTACACAAAAAGTTACATATAAATTTTAAGATCATATGTGATGTATTATAGAAATAAGGAACAAAATCTACAGCTCTTTATAACATAACTTCATTTAAGGAAAAACTTTAAAAGCATATAAAACATTTAGCAGATATGTATATATTTAAAATTTAGTAATACATTTTCTACTATTTTTTAGTGAATAACATAGGACACTATTTTTTCTAAAGTTAAATCAATTGTATATAAAATTATTTTATTGATGTTGTTTTTTTAAGGGAGATTTGGTATACTTGAATGGTATTTGATGCAGGAAGGAGGACTATAATGAACGTTTTAGATATTTTATTGATGATTTCTGCGGTCATTCTAATAATACTCTCCTTATTACAAAGTGGAAAATCAAATGGATTAAGTGGTGCTTTTGGGGGTAGCGATGATCTGAGCTTATTTGCGAATGTTAAGGAAAGAGGTTCAGAGAAAGTTATTTCTAATATTACACTAATCTGTGGTATTGCATTTTTCGCTCTTGTTATAATTATTCGTATTGTTTCATAAAGACCGTCTATGGTCTTTTTTTTATGGTATACTATATATAGAAATAGCTAATCTTAGGAGGGAGCTTTTATGTTAAAAGATCAAATAATAGAGTTGTTGAATAAGCAAACATATAAAGGGATGAATGTAAAAGAATTATCAAGAGAAGTACAGTGTGAAGATAGTGCTTCTTTTACTAGTCTTATGAAAGTATTAAATGAACTGGAACATGACCATGTAGTTGCTAGGGATGATCGTGATCGTTATTTTTTAAGCAGTAGATTAGGGTATGTTACTGGTACATTAAGAATGAATTCAAAAGGATTTGGGTTTGTAGAGGATGGAGAAAATAGCTATTATATTGGAAGAGATCATTTAGGGTTAGGAATGGATAAAGATGTTGTATATGCACGTGTTTGGACTAATAACGATGAAAGTGTTGAAGGGGAAGTTGTAGAGGTTATTACACATCATGTGGAACACCTTGTAGGAGTTGTAAAAGTGCAACAAGGAAGAAAGTATTTCTTACCAGATTCAGAAGTAATCAACAGACGAGTAAAAGTTACAAATTTTGATGAATTTAAGTTAGTGAATGATACAAAAGTATTAGTAAAACTTGATCATTATGGAAAAGTATTAAGTGGGCATATTGAAAAAGTAATTGGTTATAAATATGATCCAGGTGTTGATATTTTAAGTATCTTATTGGAAAAAAATATTTATCCGCAGTTTTCTAATGCAGTAATGCAAGAAGTAGAACAAGTAGAAGAAGAAGTAAATGTTGAGGAATTAAAAAATCGTAGAGATTTAAGAAACCTGCTAACAATTACAATCGATGGGGAAGATGCGCGAGATTTGGATGATGCGATTTCTGTGGAAAAATTAGAAAATGGATATCGCTTATATGTACATATTGCGGATGTATCATATTATGTAAGAGAAGGTAGTGAAATTGATAAGGAAGCTTATCAAAGAGGGACTTCAGTATATGTAGTTGATCGTGTTGTACCGATGCTTCCACATGCTTTATGTAATGGTATTTGTTCTTTAAATCCTCATGTAGATCGTCTAACATTAACATGTATGATGGAAATTAATCGTGAAGGTACTGTGGAAAACTATCAAATATTTCCAAGTGTAATCTATAGTGATGAGCGTATGACGTATACAAATGTGAATAAGATTTTAAATGGTGATGCGAAAGTGCAAAAGAAATATCCACATTTACTACAAATGTGTTTACATATGAAAGTATTATCTGGCATTATTCGTAGAAGAAGAGAACGTTTAGGTGCAATTGATTTTGATACGAAAGAAGCAAAAATTGTTGTGAATGAACGTGGAAAAGTAAAAGATATCGTGTTACGTGAACGTGGGGAAGCGGAACGTATGATTGAAGATTTTATGATTGCAGCAAATGAAACAGTTGCATCTCATATGAAGTGGATGGAAGTACCTTCTGTTTATCGTATTCATGAAGCACCAGAACCAAAGAAAATGAGGGAGTTTGCGAAGATTGCGAAAACTTTAGGGTATACGTTTCAAGGTGGTATTCAAAATGTTTATCCATCGCAACTTCAACATATGTTAAATGAGGCAAGAGGTAAAGATAATTATTCTGTTTTATCTAGCTTTATGTTAAGAAGTATGCAGAAAGCACGTTATGAAAATCAATGTGTAGGACATTTTGGATTGGCATTAAAAGAGTATTTACATTTTACATCTCCAATTCGTCGTTATCCTGATTTGGTTGTACATAGAATGTTGAGAAAATATGTGTTTGAAACAGATACAAATACATATCATATGAAAAAAGATGAAAAGTGGTGTGAAGGGGCTGCAATACAAGCTAGTGAGCGTGAGCGTAATGCGATTGATGCAGAACGTGAAGTTGATGATATGAAGAAAGCAGAATATATGGAAGCTTATGTAGGTGATGTATTTGAAGGGGTTATAAGTGGTATTACAAAATTTGGTATATTTGTAGAGTTAGAGAATACAATAGAAGGGTTAGTACATATTCGTAGTTTAAATGATGATTTTTATCATTTTGATGACGAATCACATACATTAATTGGTGAACATACTGCCAATGTTTATAAAATGGGACAAATAGTACGAGTGAAATGTGTGGGCGCTAATCGTTTTAAACGTGAAATAGATTTTGAGATTCTTACAAAAGATAAACGTAAAAAGACAAAGAACAAAAAACAAGAAATACCAGTAGCACAGCGAAGAAAAAGAAGAAGACGTCGATAGGAGTGATTGTATATGGCATCAGGTAAAAAAGTAATAGTATATAATCGAAAAGCTTCCCATGAGTATTTTTTAGAAGATCGTTATGAAGCAGGTCTTGTGTTGAAAGGTACAGAAATTAAATCAATTCGTAAAGGTCATGTGCAATTAAAGGATGCATATATTAGTTTTACAAACCAAGAAGCTTTTGTGAAAGAAATGCATATACCAGAATATACATTTGGAAATCGTTTTAATCATGATGAAACAAGAATTCGTAAGTTGTTGTTGCATAAACAGGAAATATTAAAGCTTCAACAAAAAGTTAAGTTAAAAGGGTATACGATTGTACCTATATCGTTATATTTAGAAAAGGGGAAAGCAAAATTAGAAATTGCGTTGGCAAAAGGAAAAGCTTTACATGATAAACGTCAGTCAGAAAAAGAAAAAGATGCGAAAAGAGAAATAGAAAAAGCTTTAAAATATCAGTATTAAACTTCCAGTTGTAGTTTCTATTGTTTTGTGGTAAACTACAACTGTACACATGGGGGTGTACTGGTTTCGACAGGGATATGCTTGGTATAGACTTCAGTCGAGTGGTTACGTTATAACCATTTAAAATTAAACGGAAAAAACTTATTAGCTAACATCTTTGGTGGAAGCCAAAGAATGGCTTTTGCTGCTTAATTAACCGACATAGGTTTGCAGCCGCCATTGGTTATGTAGCCTTTGGATAACCAACAGAGCGCATAAGATTACGAAGGATAAGGAAGTATATAGTCTACGGTATGCTTCACGAAAATTGAGTAGGCAACATCAATAGTGCCTGTCCATGGTGAGCTATTGATTATAAAGATGGACTAAACTGTAAACGTCTATACGTGGGGCTGTTTCTGGACAGGGGTTCGACTCCCCTCACCTCCACCAATAAAGTAAATGATAGCCGATAAGGCTTTTTTTATTACATGTCAAGTCTTAACATGAATGGATAAATAGTATATACTTATTGTGTTTATGAGGAGGTATATATATGTTAGATAAGAAGGTTGCAGAGTTATTAAATGAACAAATTAATGCTGAATTTTATTCTGCTTACTTGTATTTAGATTTTTCTATTTACTATGCAGAAGAGGGACTAGATGGATTTGCGAACTGGTATAAAATTCAAGCGCAAGAGGAAAGAGATCACGCAATGCTAATGTTAGAGTACATGCAAAATAATGGAGAGAAAGTAACGTTAAATGCGATTGCGAAACCAGATAAAGAGTGTAGCACATTAAAAGATCCATTAGAGTTTTCATTGGAACATGAACGTTATGTAACAAGCTTAATTCACAATATTTATGATGCAGCGCATGCTGTGAAAGATTATCGTACAATGCAGTTCTTAGATTGGTTTGTGAAAGAACAAGGAGAAGAAGAGAAAAATGCAGAAGATATGGTGAAAAAATTTGAGCTATTTGGACAAGATCCAAAAAGTTTATATATGTTAGATAATGAAATGTCTTCAAGAACACATAGTGAGCCAGAATTAACGCTATAAAAAATGTGAAAATGAAGTGCGTGAGTTTTTTAGGAAAACATATGAAACTGTTAATTTAAGCAGTTAATAAGGGTTGATTCTTGTATTGTACAGGAATCAATCCTTTTAAATTGTAATGATGTTATAGTGATTATAATAATCGATATATTTTTCTATTTTCTAATTCACCGTTAATTTAACTATATAAAAATGCACCTCCATTTATTGATGTCCAATAAACAGGGTGCACTGCAAAATTACTTTTATAATTATTTCGAAAAAGTAAGAATACAATCTTTAGGCTCTACTGTATTAGTAGTATTTACGAATGTAAATGGATGTATTTGATAGTTGGTAATGACACAGGGAGTAATGAGATCTATCCCTTGTGTTTTCATAAATTTAGTGTCTACTTCAAGTAATTTTGTACCTTGTGTAACTTGATCACCAACTTTTACTAATGGATGAAATCCTTGTCCTTTTAAATTTACAGTTTCTAAACCTACGTGAATAATAAATTCTATTCCGTCTTTATCAGTAAATCCAATAGCATGTTTTGTTTCAGCAATCATAGAAATTGTTGCATCTATTGGGGCATAGATTGCATTATCCGTTAACTGAATAGCAAATCCATCTCCCATCATTTTTTCTGAAAATACAGGGTCATTTACATTTTCTAACGGAACAAGTGTACCTCTCGCAAAAGCATTTAGCTTTTTTTCTTTTTTCTTAAATAATCCTAGCATACATAGTGTATATCTAATTGATATACAGTTCCTCCTTTCTAAATATTCAAAAAGGCATGAGGTACGACGAAAAGAACGTAACTCATGCCTGATTGAACAGTAACATTGTCATTAGTATTCTAACGAATAAGGTATTTTATGTCAAGATAAAAAATAAAAAATGTAAGCGTTATAAATTTCTTCTTGACATTTTGATATAATAAAACTATAATAGAGTTACAATAACTGGATTGTTACTGGGAAGCAGGCAAGACCAAGGAAATTATCACATATATCATGTGGTTTTCTTTGGTCTTTTATTTTTTATTGGAGGTATATAAGTATGAAAGTAGTACGTGTTTTAAATAACAATATTGTGGCCACAATAACTGAAGATAATAAAGAGGCTGTTGCTCAGGGTTCAGGTATTGGGTTTCAAAAGAAGCCAGGTGATATATTAGATCGTAATAAAATTGAAAAATTATATGTATTTCAAGATGAAGAACAAGCAAAATTTTTAAAATTATTAGAAGATACACCAATTGAGTATTTTCAAGTAGCAGAACAAATTGTAGAACAAGCACAGCGTGTTATGCAGTTTGAAATGTCAAATAAAGTATTAATTTCATTAACAGATCATATTAGTTTTGCGATTGAACGACAAAAGCATAATATGACATTACCAAATTTAATGCTTCATGAAGTAAAACTATTGTATCCACAAGAGTATGAAATAGGTATATGGTCGTTAACTTATATAAAAGATAAGTTACATATAACATTGGAACAAGATGAAGCAGGGTATATTGCGATTCATTTAGTAAATGCACAATTAAATGTGAGTAAAGAGCGTATTACAAATATTTTACAGTTATGTAGCTGTATTATTTCAATTATTCAAAAACATTTTTCAATTAATTTAGATGAGAATAGCTTAGAGTATTCTCGAATGATTACGCATCTAAAATATTTAGCACAACGCATATTTACGAAGCAAGAAGTTCATTTTGAGGAAAGTAAGGAAATGTTTAAATTTTTACTTCAAAAAGATACAAGATTAAAGCCTTGTGTTGAAGAAGTTGTACAATATATTTGGAAAAAATTTGGATATACATTTTCTCAAGAAGAGCAAGTATATTTTATGATACATTTATTAAAAGTTATTAGATAAAGAAGAAAGGAAGAAGGTTATGAAACAGAAGATTATGAGTTTAATGGAAACATTTGCGAAAGCAATGGTGCAACCATTAAGTTACATTTCTGTTGCTGGTATGATATTAGTAATTGGGGTATTACTAACAAATACATCAGTTACTGGTTTATTGCCATTTTTAAAATGGGCTCCTATTGCGTTAATTGGTAATTTTTTATACCAATGTGTAATGGTAATTATTAACAATTTAGGTTTAGTATTTACGGTAGGAATCGCCTCTGCCTTAGCAAAAAATGAGAAACATCAAGCAGCACTAATTGCATTGATGTCGTACTTTATGTTTTTAACAGCAAATAATGTAACGTTATCTACATTTAACATGCTAGCACAAGCAAATGAAACATTGGGATTGTATGGTAGTGGACAAGCCAATGTATTAGGTATTCAAGTGACAGATATGGGAGTATTTAGTGGTATTATTTTAGGATGTCTTACTGGATATGTATTTAATAAAACATCACATGCAAGTTTTAAAGGATATTGGGCAATGTATGGAGGTACGAGATTTTCTTTCGCATGCATGTTGGTGCTTTCTATTGGATTAGGGTTTGCATGTACTTATATTTGGCCTATTATTCAACAAGGAATAGGTATTCTTACAAAAGTAATCGCCGATTCTGGTGAATTTGGATTGTTCTTATATGGAATGTTAGAAAGATTATTAGTGCCTACAGGATTACATCATTTAGTGTACGCACCATTCCAATTTGGAGATCTTGGTGGTAGTTTATCTTTAGGTAACCAAACAATTGTAGGGGCATATCCTATCTTATTAACGCAGTTACAAATGGGTGGAGAATTTTCTGATTCTATTTATTATATGGGAACAGGTATGGCGAAAACTTTTGGTTATATTGGTATTTGTGCAGCATTTTATTATACAGCTAAACCAGAAAATAAAAAGACAGTGAAAAACACATTGATTCCCTTAGCATTAACAGCAAGTTTATCTGGGATTACAGAACCAATTGATTTCATGTTTGCATTTGTAGCCCCTATATTATTTTTCATTCATTCTATCATTGCAGGGATATTTTTAGCGCTATTAAAAGTATTAGGAATTCATGCTATGTCTACAGGTTTGATTAATTCTATTATGATGAATATTGCAGCTGGTGTAGAGCGTACGAATTATCCATTATTTTATGTAGTAGCTTGTATAGAAATTGTTGTATACTTTGTAGTATTTGTATATATCATTAAGAAGTTTAATTTAAAAACAATTGGAAGAGAAGAGAAAACAATAGAAGAAGTTGAAACAGATACAGAGGGGAATTATAGTGATGAATTTGTTTTGAATATTATTGAAGGGTTAGGTGGAATTGATAATATTCAAACTGTGGAAAATTGTTTCACAAGATTACGTGTTAATGTTGTGGATATTACAAAAGTAAAGGAAGAGTTTATTAATAAGACGAAACATAGTGGTATTGTGAAAAAAGGAAATAATGTACAAATTATATATGGTTTAGATGTACCTCATATTCAAAAAAGTGTACATAAAAAAGTATTTGGATAAAAGAAAGGATGTAGTGTTATATGATTATTACAATTGTTGGTGGAGGTAGTACGTTTACTGCTGGAATCGTGAAGTCTATTGCACTTCGTGAAAAGGATTTAGGTGTTAGTGAAATACGTTTATATGATGTTGATAAAGAACGTCAAGATAAAGTAGGTGTTGTAGTTGATTGGGTATTAAAAGAAGATGTGAAGACAAATATAAAATTAACATTGACTACAAATAAAGAAGAAGCTTATCGAGAGGCTAGTTTTATATTTGCCCAAATGCGTGTAGGAAAATACGCTATGCGTGAACAAGATGAGAAAATTCCATTACGTCATGGATGTGTAGGACAAGAGACATGTGGATGTGGTGGTTTAGCATATGGTATGAGAACGATTCATCCAATGATTGACTTAATTGATGATGTAGAAAAATATGCGAAAAAAGATTATTGGATTTTAAACTATTCAAATCCTGCTGCTGTTGTATCTGAAGCATGTCGTAAACTACGTCCACATGCTAGAATTATAAATATTTGTGATATGCCAATTGCCATAGTAGATATGATTGCACAATGTTTGCATATTGATAATTATAAAGATATTACATATGACTATTTTGGATTAAATCATTTTGGTTGGTTTACATCAATGGAATATAAAGGAAGAGATATTCTTGCGGAAATGAAAGAATATGTGAAAAAACATAAGATATTACTTCCAGAAAAGCATATTGAAGCTATTGAAAATTTTAGAAAAACAGAAAACCGTCATGCGAATGAATCGTGGATTCATGTGTGGAAAGCCGTATATGATATGATGGAAATGTTCCCAGAATATTTGCCGAATACATATTTGAACTATTATTTATTAAGTAAGGAATCTGTTGAGCATTCAAACGCAAATCATACACGTGCAAATGAAGTTATGGAAACAAGAGAAAAAACGTTATTTGAAGGTGTAGACCATTATTTAAAAACTGGAGAGATTTCAGAGAAAGCATTTTATGCAGGAGCACATGGAGATTGGATTGCAGATTTAGCGGTTGCCTTAAAAAATGATACAAAAGAGAGATTTCTAGTTATTGTGGAAAATAGAGGTACTATTCCAAATATGCCATATGATGCAATGGTTGAAGTGCCTGCATATATTGGAAAAAATGGTCCAGAAGTTATTTCACAAAATCCGATTCCATTATTTTATCAAGGATTAATGATGCAACAAGTAAATAGTGAAAAGCTACTAGTGGAAGGATGTATGGAACAAAGTTATGAAAAAGTTCTACAAGCATTTACGTTAAATAAAACAGTACCTAGTGCATCAGTTGCGAAAGCAATATTAGATGAAATGATAGAAGCAAATAAAGGTTTTTGGCCAGAATTAAAATAAACCGAGAAATCGGTTTTTTTATATATAATTACTATCTTTTTATCTAAATATGTTATAATATAGATAAGAAAGAGGGATTAAAATGCATGATAAATTATTAACAGAGACATTTCCAGGACTATTGAGTGTTAGAAATGAACATCACCAAATTATTTATTTGAATGATAATTTTATTAATTGGATAAAAGAATACACTGATGTTGACCCTATAGGGAAAACAAATGTTGAATTAGCTAAATTAGTTCCACAAAATGTGGCGGAAACATTTATGCAATGTCATGATGGTAGTTTGGAACTATATAAAAAAATGGAACAA
Organism: uncultured Eubacterium sp.; assembly: GCA_904395785.1. Taxonomy (GTDB): domain Bacteria; phylum Bacillota_I; class Bacilli_A; order Erysipelotrichales; family Erysipelotrichaceae; genus Amedibacterium. The sequence goes on from CAJFOG010000053.1 coordinate 10,062, forward strand.
CAACAAGGATTAAAAAAAATCATTGAATTTAAAGGTGATCAAAATAGACAAGAGCCCTCTAGATTTTTTGATGTGTTTAAATATGTTGTTAAGGTAGATAATAAACCTTACATTTATACAATTGCTTATGATATTACAAGTATTTATCAAGAAAATCAATTAAACTTATATCTTGCGATGACAGATAGTATGACTGGTGCGTATAATCGTCGTTACCTTGATCAACATTTTGTACAATTTATTGGACATCCCATTGTTTTACTAGATTTGGATAATTTTAAACGTGTAAATGACGAGCAAGGTCACAACGAAGGAGACAATATTTTATGTAATTTTGTATCAATGCTACAAAGTGTTGATAAATGTATCGCTATTATTCGTCTAGGTGGAGATGAATTTTTAATGATATTTTCATTAGATGTAGGTAAAAAAGATATAGAAACGATGTTAGGCAAGATACAATTACAATTTGAAGAGAAGTTTAAACAATACAAGTATTTATCATTTAGTTATGGTAGTGGACTGCTAGATAAAAGTTATGAAGTATCATTATCCAATTTAGATAAAAAGTTATATCAGAAAAAATATCAAAGAAAACAAAAAGGTTAGGGTACTTTTCGATAGGTGAAAGAAAATAAATCCATAGTGTATCTTTAAAAAAATGTGATATACTGTACATATATAGTTAGGAGGACTTATATGTATAAACAAATAGCAAATGAAGTATTAACATTTATTAAAAACAGTCCAAGTTGTTTTCATGCGATTGATCAAATGAAACAAGTATTAAAGGCTACTGGATATGAAGAATTAAGAGAATGTGAGTCTTGGAGCTTACAAAAAGGTGGTAAATATTTTACAACACGCAATGGATCTAGTTTAATTGCATTCCATATTGGAAAACAATTAGATGATTATCATTTTCAAGTAACATCTTCTCACAGTGACTCCCCTACTTTTAAAGTAAAAGAAGTAGCAGAATTAAAAGGAAAAGATGGATACTTACAATTAAACACAGAAGGATATGGTGGGATGATTGCATCTACTTGGTTAGATCGTCCATTATCTTTAGCTGGTCGTGTGTTAGTAAAAGATGGGAATAAATTTACGTCAAAACTAATTGCGATTGATAAAGATTTGGTATTAATTCCTAATGTTGCGATTCATATGAATCGTGATGTGAACAATGGAATGAAATTAAATAACCAAATTGATATGTTACCTTTATTTTCAGCAGGAGAGTGTGTAGAAAATGATTACTATCAATTACTTGCGGATGAATTAGGTGTAAAATCTGAACAAATATTTGGTTCTGATATTTATTTATATAATCGTATGGAGCCAACAATCTGGGGTGTAAAAGATGAATTTATATCTTCAGGCAGATTAGATGATTTACAATGTGCATTTACATCTTTAAAAGCATTAACACAATCTGAAAATGAACATGCGATTAATGTATTTGCTTGTTTTGATAATGAAGAAGTAGGTTCCGGTACAAAACAAGGGGCAAGTTCTACGTTCTTATATGATGTATTACAGCGTATAAATGATAATTTAGGATTTGAAAAAGAAGATTACTATCGTGCTGTTGCGAAAAGTTTTATGGTTTCTTGTGATAATGCTCATGCAGTTCATCCTAACCATCCAGAAAAAACAGATGTGGAAAACTGCACGTATATGAACAAAGGAATTGTGATTAAATATAGTGCAAATCAAAAGTATACAACAGATGCGATTAGTTCTGCAGTGTTTGCAGGGATTTGTGAACGTGTAGATGTACCTATACAATATTTCGCAAATCGTAGTGATGCAGTAGGAGGAAGTACATTAGGTAATTTATCTTCTCAAAAAGTATCGATGCATACAGTTGATGTAGGGTTAGCACAATTAGCAATGCACTCTTCTTATGAAACAGCAGGTATGAAAGACTCTTATTATATGGTGAAAGCATTAACTGAGTTTTACAATACAAATTTAACAATTACAGACAGTGAATGTATTGAGGTTTCTAGTAAATAATGATAACGGAAAAGAGGATACCATTTCATGTGGATAACTTGTATCTAAGAAAACAGTTAAATGACGAGTATCAAGAAGTATTTGATCGTTTATATGATTATTTAGAGAAAGATACAAAGAAATCATCATTTGATAAAAATGTGATTTTAAATATTGCGCTGCAACAATGTTTAGAAGGAATACGCGAGAAGAAAAAAGCCAATTTAGTGATTCCTAAAGATTTAAAAAACTATGTGATGAAATATGGTAGAGGACCAGTATTTAAAGAAATGAAGAAAAAACTACGCGATCAAGATTATGAAAAATTAATCATTAGTAGTATTTGGCTAGTATTTACGATAAGTATTGTATTATTATTTATTGGATGTTTGATAAATCAAAAGTTTTTTGTGAATTACTACGTAGATTTAATCGCAGCTTGTATTGCGGGAGCATTGGCTTTTCAAAACTATAAAATAAAACGCAGAGTTATTCAGCGTTATACAACAGATAGTTTTTTTCTTCGTTTAGATATGATGACGATACTTTCATGCATATTTATTAAAGTTATGTTTCATTCTAATTTTGATGTAACGTATTTGATATTGGTTATTTCTTTTCTTGTAATGAAAAGAAAAGTGAAGCCTGTTATGGAACAAGCAGTATAATAGATACGTCTATAAAGAATATGTCTTTATAGACTTTTTTTGTGACAAATAACATGGAAGTGCATATAGTAAGGTGAGCAGGTTTTATATAGAAAGGGGATATGAAATAATGATGGATTGTTGTGAAGAAACAATGTGTGAATGTGAAGATACATGTTTTGAAGGTATAGAAGGACCTCGTGGTCCTAGAGGTTTACAAGGTCCTAGAGGGCTACAAGGATTACAAGGTAGAGAAGGTCCGCAAGGTCCAAGAGGTCCAAGAGGTGAAATAGGTCCACAAGGACCACAAGGAGAACAAGGTCCAGCGGGTGTTCGTGGACCACAAGGACCAAGAGGACTACAAGGAGAGCGTGGACCTCAAGGTCCTAGGGGAGAACAAGGTCCAGCATTTGATCCAGATGATATTGTTCGTAGAGCTGCATCTTTACGTTCGTTTACTAGTCAGACTATAAGTGGAGATGGTATTGTTTCTTTTGATGAAGGATATGCATCAGATGGTATGTGTATAGGAGAACATTATCAAGCTATCGTTGTGGAAAAAGAAGGATGGTATATAGTTCAATATGGTATTAGTGTAGATAGATTGGATTGTTGTGAGGGAACTGTTGGTATTTTAGTGAATTCATGCTTCCAAAAAGAAACGAGAATGCCGATTTTAAGTGAATCAAGTTTCGTACAAGGAACTGCATTAGTATGTTTACGTGAAGGAGATAAGATTCAACTGATGGTAGATAGTGAACAAGAAATTCATAGTTGTAGTTATGAAGAAAGTATAAATGCATACTTACAAGTAGTACAGTTATAGAAAAATGAGTCATGAAATGCACCGTGTTTATTAAACATCAATAAATGGAGGTGCATTTTTATATAGTTAAATTAAGGTGAAATCAGAAAATAGGAATATAAAAAAGAAAAGAAGGTATTACAATTTTCTACCCTATCTAAATAGTATTCAGCAAACGTTGATAATATCAAATATTAAATACGATTAATAGATATGCATGGTATCGATATATTACATTAAAATACGTATTATTTCCCTAATCTAAAAATAGAAATTATCAATAAAGTTTTAATTGATAATCAATCTATTACATCCATAGCACTTGAATATGGTCTACCTACTAAATCTTTACTTTCTAATTGGATTAAGTGTTATAAAGTTAATGAATCTGTTATAGGTAGAGGAAAAAAAAAGGAAGGATTTCTACTATGAAAAACAATAAATTTGATCCAAATGATAAGGATGAAATTATGAAACAAAAAGATGAAGAGATATAAATCTAAAAATAAATTTGAGAGCTATAGTTCAAGCTTGGAAGAACAATAAGAAATGGACAATCAATGTTTCATACAGTAGATGGAAAGTTATAAATTACTATCCTAATGGAGAAATTATACTTATTAATATTTCGACATCTCTAATTTTTCAACAAACATTAGATATGCTAAATAAAGCATTTCAAAAATATGATAATCTTGAAGGACTTATATTTCAAAGTGAACAAGGGTGGGAAGTATTGAATAATTATCAAAAAATATTAATAGAAAAATGGATTGTTCAATCTATGCCAAAGAAAGGAAATAGCTCGTTAATGAAAAACTTTTTTTGAAAGATGAAAAATGAAATGTTTTATGGAAAATACACATTTAAAACATTAGAAGAACTAAAAATTGTGATGAAAAAATACACTGATTATTATAATCACCATATAATCATTAAAAAATTAAAAGGATTAATCCCTGTACAATACAGAAATCAACCCTTACTAATAGCTTAGTATGGTGTCTAAGAAATTGGGTTCATTCTTGATATATATATATTCAGTAAATTATGTAAAACTAACTTTTTATAAATTCATTTCATTACAGCATTTATAATAACTTTTAACCTTTTATATAATGTAAAAACTGTTCTTGTAGATGATGCATAGTTAAGTATGTAAATAGTTCATCATCATTTAATAGCTTTTCATAACAATCAATAATAATACTAGTATGTTGTGCAAATGGATAAGGAATGCCACTTTGTGTTCTTGTATATTGCAAGAGCCAATGGTCTTGTTTTGGTTGAATACGAATTGTTGCACAATCTTCTCCATTATCTCCCCATATATCATCACAAAATAGATCTTGAATGAAGGTATCTTTTATATGATTTTCTATACGTGCATTAGTTAAATCGTTTATGTTCATTTGAATCCTCCTTCTGTTTGCTGATATTAAATAATTGTGTAAGTTGTTGTTGGAATGAAAGTTCTAGTGGAGTTGTAGCTTGATATTGTAGTGCTTCTTTATAATAAGTCGAAATTAAAGAGTAGTCACCACTAATTATTAAACCGTGTAAAATAGAAAAATACACAAAGTATGGTTCATGAGGGTATTGTTCCAACAATGTATCACATTTTTTTTGAATATGTATAGGATCAGCGCTTGCTCCATAACAAGTTAGTAATGCAGCTTGTAAATCACTATAAAATTCGCTATCTTGTTTGTATGTATGGAGTAATTGTTGAATATAAGTATCTTGTCTTATAACATCTTGTATACTTGGTTTTACTAAAGCATAATGAATGTACATTTCGATTAAGAAAGCTTTCATATCAAATCCTAATTGATTTTGAAAATATGTTAAAGTAAGAGTTGATGATTGTTCATGCATTTGAATTAAACGTTTTATAATATTTTCTATATAAATGGCGGTTTTTAATTCTTGTTTTACACTATAAGCTAATAAGATAGCATCTTGATAAATAAAATATGGGTCAGGTAGCGAATGGATATCAAAGTTATTGTGAATAATTTGTTGAATTTTATCTCTTAAAATAGTTACTTCAGATTGTGATATATCATATTTTGTTTGGTAGTGAGAACACAGTTTATCGAAATCTAGGCAAGCACGATAATGTTTGATAACTTGTGGTTCATCTAATGTGTTGATAATTTTTTTAGAAATTGTTAAGTGTTGTTTCTCGATAATACTCATGTATTTTTCCTCTCTTAAATTTAATATGTTTAAGCAAATAAGATCTTTCATTGCATATAGTGATAATGAATATTTTATCATAGTAAAAAAAGAAACGGTACTTTTTTAAGAATAATTTTCAGTATATTTCTTAATTTTTTACAATAGTTGAGCATAATGCGTGGGAAAATGATGAAATAAGTGCTATAATATTTAATATATAAAGGAAAGAAGGAATACACAATGAAAGTTTATCAAGATGTAAAAAAATTAAAAAATGTCAAACAATTGATCATTCCTGTATGTGAAAATCAAAGTTTGCCAAACTTTGTGGAAGAAGTATTAGGATATGATATAAGTAAAGACATATCGTTAGCTCATGGAGATGTAACAGAGTTATACACATTAGGTAAATGCGATATCGTAAAATTTATCGTTATTGGCTTAGGGGATGAAGAGAAATTAACAAGAAGATTATATCGTAGAGCAATTGGGAAAGTAGCACGTTCTTGTAAAGAACATTTTGCGATTTATGTTACTGAGAAAGATGAAGTATGTGCTAAAAATAAAGTATATGATGCAGTATATCAAAGTTTATATAGTCAGTATAATTTTACAAAAATTAATGCAGAAAAAGAAGAAACTGTTGCATTTGATGTAGTGTGCGCATTTGATGTTGAAGAATTAGTGGAAAAAGCAGTTTCAGATGCGAAAAGTGTATGCCATGCACGTAATTTAGGTAATACACCAAGCAATTACATGATTCCTGAAAAATTAGCAGAGGAAGCAAAAACATTTGCGGAAGAATTTGGTTTACGCTACGAAATTTTAGGAAATCAAGAATTAAAAGAATTAGGTGCTGGAGGTATTTTAGGTGTAAATAGAGGTTCTAAAAATGAAGCACGTTTAATTACTATTTGGTATGAAGGGAATCCTGGAGCCGAATATACAGCTTTAGTTGGGAAAGGGTTGACATTTGATGCTGGTGGATATAACTTAAAACCAGGGGGAAGTATGCGTGGTATGAAGTTTGATATGTGTGGTGGAGCAAATGTTTTAGGAGCATTTGAATGGATCGTACGTAACAAACAAAAAGTAAATGTAATGGTTGTGATTGCATCAACAGAAAATAAGATTGGACCTGATGGTTTTACATGCGATGAAGTATTAGTATCAATGAGTGGAAAAACGATTGAGATTACAAATACAGATGCAGAAGGTAGATTAATCTTATGTGATGCATTAACATATGCGCAAAAATTAGGAGCGAAACGCATTATTGATATGGCTACATTAACAGGTGCATGTATTGTAGCGTTAGGAAAAACTTATACAGGTGCATTTACAAATAGTGAAAAATTCTTAGATGAATTAATGGAAAGTGCAAAACAAGTTGAAGAAAAAGTATGGCCATTACCAATTGATGATGATTTCCGTGAACAAGTTAGAAAATGCGATGTTGCGGATATGACAAATGCAGTATTAGGTGGAGCTGGTGGGGGTAGTTCATTAGCAGCTGCGTTCTTAGAAGAATTTATTGAAGAAGGTGTAGAATGGATTCACCTTGATATTGCAGGGCCAGCAGATATTGCGAGTGGAAATGAATATGCGACACAAGGTGCAACTGGAGTTATGGTTGAGACTTTAGGAAACATGTTGAAGTAAAAAATGAAAAGCTTAGGTAACTAGGCTTTTTTTATGCATAAATATAATAAAGTTCAAGTAAAATACATCTTTATTTTTATTGCTTTCTATACATTTATATTTTACAATGATGATAGAAAGTGAAGGAGGATGTATATGAATAAACATATATCAGTAGACATTCGAGTGCCAATTGAAAAGGATAATCCAGCATTACGTCGTATTGAAAGCTTATGTATTTCTTGTGGACAATGTAAAGAAGTTTGTGAAAAACAAATTTCAGTAGGAAATCATTATGACTTATTAAAAACAGGTGATACAGCTATTTGTATCCACTGTGGTCAATGTATTCAAGTATGTCCAACAAATTCTCTTGTGGAAAAACAAGATTGGATGAGAGTTCGTGATGTCGTTCAATCGGGTAAAAAGAAAGTAATAGGAATTACATCACCAAGTGTAAGAGTTGGTTTAGGTGAAGAATTTGGTTTAGAAGCAGGTAGTTATGTGGAAAATCAGATGGTGGCAAGCATTCGCGCATTAGGTGTAGATTATGTATTTGACACAACATTTGCAGCGGATCTTACAATTATGGAAGAGGCAAGTGAACTAATAGAGAGAGTAAAAAAACAAGAGCATTTACCACAATTTACTAGTTGTTGTCCAGCTTGGGTGAAGTTTGTGGAAACATATTATCCAGAGTTAATACCGAATATTTCCACAAGTAAATCTCCAATAAGTATGTTTGCACCTACAATTAAAACATGGTTTGCGAAAAGAGAAGGAATTGCACCAGAAGATATTTATATTGTTGCGTTCACTCCTTGTACAGCTAAGAAATTTGAAATTACAAGAGATGAGTTCATAGATGCAGCAAACTACCACCATGAAACAGGATACCATGATTGTGATGCAGTTGTGACAACAAAAGAATTAGCCAATTGGTTACGTGCAGAAAATCTTGATTTAGATAGTGTTGGAGAAAGTTCTTATGATGAATTAATGCCACGAGGTAGTGGAGCAGGTGTAATATTTGGGAATACTGGTGGGGTAATGGAGGCAGCTATACGTTCTGCTTATTATTTCTTAACTGGTAATCAACCAACAAAAGAGTTTCTGACATTAGAAGCTGTAAGAGGATTAGATGGTGTGCGTAGTGCACAAGTTTGTATAGATAATCTTACATTAAAAGTTGCGGTTATTCATGGAACTGATCATGTAAGACAGTTTCTACATCATGTAAAGACAACAAATGAACACTATGATTTTGTGGAAGTGATGACTTGTCCTGGGGGATGCATTGGTGGTGGTGGACAACCAAAACATATTGGAAAAGATATGAAAGAAATACGTTCAAAAAGAATCGCATCATTATATGAAAAAGATGGTAGTTTAGAGACAAGAAATTCACATGATAATGTGAATATTAAAAGAGTGTATGAAGAATTTTATGGACAACCATTAAGTGCATTGGCACATGAATTACTGCATACTACTTATCATAGACGCGATGATTTAGGAGAAGATCCATCTATATATGAAACAATGTATCAACAGGAACAAGAAGAAGTAACTGTTACAGGTGTATCATATCGATGCACAGTATGTGGATATATTTATGAAGGAGATATCACGCAAGAAAGTGAAGACTATAAGTGTCCATTGTGTGGAGTACCAAAAGAGTTATTTGAATTAGTAGAAGTACAAGAGTCACAAGAAAAGAAAGAAGAAGTATTAAGTGTGTCGTATCGATGCACAGTATGTGGATATATTTATGAGGGAGATATTACGCAAGAAAGTGAAGATTATAAATGTCCATTGTGTGGAGTACCA
>CAJFOG010000054.1 GCA_904395785.1 uncultured Eubacterium sp.
CTATTTATTAATTCTTTATTTATAGATTCGTTTTTAAACTGTACGTATCCAATAACTTTCGTTAAGGCAAAACGATTGTTATTCGCAATTCTCCCAAATCTTTCTGCATCTGCTCCTGTACCTATAATTAAAGTTCGTTTTGCTAGTTGATTTCTAAATACTACTCTAAATGTTCTATTCATAAATAAAGCAAGTATAAATACGGCAACTACAATCCAAGTTATATTTAGATTTTGATACAGCGTTTGGCTTTTAAAAACAAAGACAAGTGCTACTACAAAAAAACAGACCATTGCTTTTAATAATGACTTCATTTCGTTCCAAATAAGCCTAGAACTAACTCTATAGTGTTCAAAAACAAACAGGAATAAAACTAATGTTATTACTAACTTAACAATGGTATTTGCTGGAATCTTATATAACATTGCTAATGCACAAAAAAATGCTACTTCTAATAATAACATTGTGCAAGACAGCAAATATTTTTTCATTAAAAAAACCTCCCTATAAAACTTAGATATCCTCTCATCTCTACTCTATATACAAAGTATGTAACATAATACGATTTTAAACAACATTTTAATTTATTAATTAACTGTTCTGCATTATCATAACATATTTTACTTTACCTAACAAGAAAATACTGCTTTTAAAACAGTTATTTCTACCCCCTACACTCACTTATCCAAACTAAAAATATTAAAATATATAATAATAAATTAAACTCATTTATTTATTATTATATAAACGATATAAAATTCTTATTTAAACTTCTAATTTCATATTATATAATATCCCTAACACTATGCGAAAGGAGAATGACAATGCAAAACACAGACTTACATTTATTACCTCAAGGAGCTACTTTACTTGCCCCTTCCTATTTACATCCTTTTTTACGCCAACAACTCCTTCATCAAAATCAAGGAGTCTTTGGCATTACGCTTCACTCCCCAACCACATTACAAATGAAATATGCTACAAAAGAAGCTATAAAAGAACACACTCTATTATTCTTATACCGAAGTATACTAAAACCAATTATGTCTAACCTTACAATCTATCAAAAAACAGCACTATCTTCTGTATTTTTAAAAGCATGTATTCAATTTATCGAAGATATGAAACAATATCATTTAACCCCTGCTGATTTACCTACAAATACAGAAGCACAAACTGAAATACGCTATATTATCCAAACTTTATTTCCTATCGAAACAAATGCTGATATTTTAATGGACGCAAGAACCATAATGAAAGACATCGACTTTTCCAATGTCTATATTTACGATGCATTTACTACGATGGAAGATGAAACTCTTTTTCAATTCCTATGTGAACATGGTGCAACACGCTTAAAAGGTAACTATGAAATAACAAACAAACAATTTTACCATGCCGTGAATAAACGCCAAGAAATAGAAGCATGTGCCCAATACATCATTCAGCACGATTTAAACGCTGACGATATTCATATTACCTTAGCAGATAGCACATATGCACCGATTGTATCTCAAATCTTTCAACGTTATGAAATACCGTATACATTACTATCAGATACATACGCCAGTATTTTAGTAAAACGTTGTATTGCCTTATTTACATATTATTTAGAAAAAGATATCGATAGTTTATTCGCATGTATAGATTGTAAAGCTTTCCCTCAACATGAACTTCGCACATTATCTAACTATCTTGAAATTTTCCCAGGAAATATTACAGAGCCTTTTACACACCTTTCATCTCTTACTCATACATCCCATATTGTTAATCTTACTGATATAGAAAAGCTTCAACGACTACAAATAGCTGCAGAAGATGTGCGCCAAATGTATATAAATACTTTCTTATCGATAACACATCCTACATCTTACGAATCTTTATGTACTTCTATTTTTCAACAATTAGAAATGGGATTACATAATCAGTCAAGTGAACTTTCTATGTATACAAAACTTCAATCAATGATAGAAGATATCTTTTCTTATATACAAGATGATGAAGATATTCGTTTTTTACTTCCTATCTTAGATACGTTAACACAATCAGGTTCTGTCAAACAATTACACGGTGCAATCATAACATCACTTACACAATCTGCAACACCACGTCCTTACCAATTCATCTTAGGCGCTACTCAAAAAAATTATCCTGCCTTCTCATTTAAAAAAGGTATCTTCGATGAGCGATATTATGAACATATACCATATCCTAAAATGGAAGATCGTTATGGTTTTTATTTAACACAAATAGATAAACAACTACGTAGTTCTTCAAACGTTATCATTTCTTATCCATTGGGTACATATGAAGGAAAAGCACAAGAAGCAGCACTTGAAATTGAACAATTTATGGATACACCTTCTAATGCCTATCCTCTACAAACATCATATGAACAGCCATTATCACAAATAAGTATTTCACCAGTAATGGCAGAACAACTATTCTTACATGATGGTCGTATCAAAGGTTCTATTTCATCATTAGAACGTTATATTCGCTGTCCATATGCTTACTTTTTACGCTATGGTTTATCATTACGTGAACCAATGACAATTGGATTTGATAATTCCTATATGGGTACGTTATCTCACTTTATTTTAGAAACACTTGTAGATCAGCTAGGAAAAGACTATACAAAAGCTTGTGAAGATACGATTGAACATTACATATCACAAGAAATACAAGCCTTACAAGAAGTGTTTCCAAATATACAAGATAGATTAGAATCTTTACAAACACGAATTTCCACTTCCTTAATTCAAACATTACAAAGACTTGATGAAACAGAAGCTCATTCTCATTTAAAACCATGGAAACAAGAGGAAGAATTTACATTTGATATTCCTGTGGAAAACGGTATTGCCTTATCCTTACATGGATTCATTGATCGTATTGATGCCGACGGTAGTTTAGCTTGTATTTTAGATTATAAAAGCTCTGCCAAAACATTATCAGAAACAAAAGTATTTGCAGCTTTACAATTACAATTATTAACATATGCGATTGTGATAAAAAGAATGTATCGTAAAGATATCTTAGGTACTTACTATATTTCATTAAAGAATGAAAATATTACACAAGATGCCGGAAAACTATCTCGAAGAAAACCAGTAACCTATACCCCAATTGGGAAAGAAGAAATGCAAGATTTACGTAAAAAAGCCCATCGTATGAATGGATGGAGTATGCATCCTTCTTTAGAAGTAATTGATGATGATGCGACACATATCACAGGTGTTCGTATGAATAAAGATGGACTCGTCACTACGAGTAAACTTTATAATATAGAAAAGTTAGAGGAACATTTTATCACAATGTATCAAAAGATTGCCAAACGTATCCTACAAGGTAATTTTAGTTGTACCCCAAGTGAAGATGCTTGTTTATTTTGTAGTTACCATGAAATCTGTCGTTTTAAAGGCTTATGGACACAAAAAGAAGCATTAGTGGAAGTAGATGATACAATTTATTATACAGGGAAAGGAGAAGATGAAGATGCCTAAATGGAACCCCATGCAGTTAAAAGCTATTCAAACAAAAGAAAAAAATGTCCTTGTATC
>CAJFOG010000055.1 GCA_904395785.1 uncultured Eubacterium sp.
AGTTTATTAGAATAACCAACAATGAAATTTAATTTATCAAGTAATTCATCAAATGCAAATGGTTTCATCATCATATAATCAACGCGGTATTCTTGAACTTTAGAAAAAATAAGTTCATTCATAAATGGTGAAGTACATAAAATATGTTTCACTTCAATCTTATGTTGTTTTAACTCTTTTAACACAGTAATTCCATCTTTTTTTGGTAAAATTAAATCTAATATTAAAATATCAATTTGTTTTCCATGTAACTGTGTTAAACATTGTTCTCCATTTGTTGCACTACCAATCACTTCATATGCATCACTTTTTAAAAAAGATGCTTTTAATGTGTGAATCATTTCTAAACTGTCATCTACAAGATATACACTTAATTTCTTTTTCATAACTTTTTTCTCTCTCCTTTGATACTTGTATTATATGTGATGAATATCGCAAAGAAACACACAATTTGTCGAATTTATCCACAAAAATACAAAATCATTGAGGAAAAGTAAAAAAACAGCAGCATTTTACTACTGTTTTTTGTGGAAAACTATTGTCTAGACTGTTCTAACATCCACTGTATATATACACCATATCCCATAGAAGGATTAGAAGTGACTACGTGTGTAACAGCTCCAATAAGCTTTCCATCTTGGATAATTGGAGAACCACTCATTCCTTGTACAATCCCATTACTAACTTCTAGTAAAGATATATCTGTTACTTTGAATGTAATACCTTTAATATCCATACTTGATTGTGGCTGTAAAGATGTAATCTCTATTTCATACTGTTGAATAGTTTGACCTTCTACTACTGTATACATTGTTGCTTTTCCTAAATGTACTTCTTCTATAGAGCCCCAAGATATTTGTTGTGCATTTTTTGGTAATATATCATATGCTCCATAAATACCAATAGGTGTATTCTTTTGAATTCTACCTAAAGAAATCGTATAGTCGATAGAAGCGTGCTTTTCCCCTGCAGATGTTGTTTTTGCCTTTTGTATAGATGTAATTGATGCAGGATAAATATTTCCATTGGATATATTTGCCATTTCTTGTGTATCTTGATCAGTAATCTCATGCCCTAATGCACCATAAGTTTTACTAACAGGATCATAGTATGTTATTGTACCAATACCTACAATGCGATCTTTCACGTATAAACCACTTTTAAAAGCATGCTGTTTTTCATCATATACAGTTTGTATTGTCGTATCTAACTGTTTTCCATCTCTTTCAATCGTAATAGAAAGTGTATTTACATTACTTTGATAACTATTTAATACATCATACATATCTTGTAACGTATGGATTTTCTGATGGTCGATAGCTAAAATTTTATCATTAATATGAATCGTTTTTGAAGGATCATACATCACACCATTTAATTCAAAAGTGTAGGTTCCTGTCACTAATACCCCATCATAACGAGCCTCAATTCCGATACTATCACCGCCCACATATAATTTATCACTTGCTAAAATGTGGAATTGTTGTGAAAAAAATAAAGCACAACATGTAATCATGAAAAAAAGCTTTTTTGACAATATTCTCACCTCCTGTTTGTAGTTTACCCACAGAATGCAATATCATCATAAAAAGCTTTTAACTTATTTATTCGCTTCATATAGTAGTTCTTTTGCAGCTTGTAATGCAGAAACAGATGTAGAATTACTAGATAATTGAGCTAATAATTCAATGCGTTTTGATTCATCTAATTTTTGAATTGATGTTGTTGTATATTTTTTACCTTGTTGTTTTTCCACAAGATATTGATGTTTGGCACATGCAGCTACAGCAGCAGAATGCGTCACACAAAAAACTTGACAATATTTTGCTATTTCTTGCATTTTTTTACCTATCGCAAACGCTACTTTTCCACTTACTCCAGTATCTATTTCATCAAATATGACAGTTTCAATTGATTGGTATTGTTGCATCACACATTTTAAACCTAGCATAAAACGTGATAATTCCCCACCACTTGCGGTAGCAGAAAGGTTTTTCAATGTTTCTCCTTTATTCATGGATACTAAAAATTGAATTTTGTCCATTCCTTGTGCATTCCCATCAATTTCTTCAAAATTAACTTTAAATTTAGCATTATTTAATTCTAAATCCTTTAATTGCATAGAAACTTCCTGTTCTAACTTTTTCGCAAACGATTTTCTTTTCTTTCTTAATTTTAAACTAACCTGTGTAAAAGTTTCATATGCTTGTTTACATAATACTTCGTGTTTTTTAATCGCATCTTGACGATATAAAATACTATCAATTTGACGTTCCAATGTATCTCTTTTTTCCATTACATTTTGATATGTACCACCATATTTGCGATATATACGTTGAATAAGCTGTATTCTATCTTGTAATTGTTGTATTTGATCTTCATCATATGATAAAGAAGAAGCATAATCTTTTAATTGATCGAATGCATCATGACTTGCATAATATAAATCCATAAATTGATCACTAATTTTTTGAATAGTTTCATCATATTGAATATGTTGAAGTTGCTTACTAGCTTCATATAGCGTAGAAATTCCTTGTTGATCTTGTAGTAAATATAAAGCCTTTTGTAAGCTATTATATGTTTTTTCATAGGATTGTAGTTGTTTTAATTGTTGTTGTAATTCATCTAATTCATCTTCTTTTAAACATGCATGATCAATTTCATTTAATTGGTATGTAAAAAACTCTAAATCATCTTCTGTATAATCTTGATGCAAAATTTGATCTAGTTCTTTTTTTTGTTCTTGATAGGCTTTATATGACGTTTTTACATCTATTAATAAAGATGTATCATGCAAAAAACTATCTAAAATAGCACTATGCGATTGACTATTAAGAAGTTGATGAGTATCATGTTGAGAATGTATATCAACAAGCAAATTCATAAGTTCTTTTAAAAAAGAAACGCTAATCATTCTTTGGTTCAATCGCGTATAACTTTTTCCTTCTTGATGTACTTCACGTGTAATAATTAGCATCTCATCTTGTACATCATACCCATGATCATGCAATAACTGTATAACAGGATGTGTATGTGAACATGTAAAAACTCCTTCGATAAAAGCCTTTTTACATCCTTGACGTATCATATCTACAAAAAAACGTTCACCTTTTAAAATCCCAATCGCATCCATAAGTAAAGATTTTCCAGCTCCTGTTTCTCCAGTAAAAGCAGACATATCATCATTCACATTGATGCGCACTTCATCGATTAGAATAAAATCTTTTACATATAATTCCTTCAGCATACACACACCTCACTATCTTTTTACTTCATAATGTTTCACAATATCACGATAAGCAAATACGTGTTGACATGGCTCACTTACTATATGCATCACAAATTCTTTATTGCCATCTCTACCTAAAATACTACTTGCACATAAGTTTTTGACATAATAACCTTGTTCATGCACAAAATCAACCATATCTTTTAATACTTGTATATGGACTTTTTCATCCTTTACAATACCATTTTTCCCAATAAATTGTTTCCCTGCCTCAAACTGTGGTTTAATTAAGGCAACAATTTCAACATGCTCCATAATTTTAAACAAAGCAGGTAAAATCAATTTGATCGAAATAAAGGATACATCCATACATGCAAAATCAATAGGTTTAGAAAACATAGAACGTTGTAAATATCGACAATTCGTCGACTCCATATTCACAATACGAGGGTCATCTTTTAACCGTTGTAAAAGCTGATCTTTCCCTACATCTACCGCATATACGTATGCTGCATCTTGTTGTAAACAAACATCACTAAATCCACCAGTACTAGCACCAACATCAATACAAATACGATCTTTTAATTGAATTTGAAATGGTTCTAATACATCATATAACTTATATCCTGCTCTACTAGCAAATGCAATATCATTTGATATAACACTAATCGTATCAGTGTCTACTACATCAAAACTATTTTTTGTAACTGTTTTATCATTGACACTCACACAACCTTCTTTTATCGCATCCTGCGCACGAGACCTTGTTGACATATAACCTTTTTTTACTAAATATTGATCTAAACGCATATTATATACCTATACATCTTCCTATCATTTCAAATAGTGTATTCATATCTAAATGTAGTGTTTTACGTAATTGTGGAACACTTCCTTGTTCTACAAAACAATCTTGAATACCCATACATTGAATATCTTTATATATTCGATGTTTATTCATAAATTCTAAAATAGCACTTCCTAAACCACCTGCAAAAATATCTGTTTCGTATATAATAACATCTTGTGTATCAGTTAAAATACTTAATAACATTTCTTCATCTAATGGTTTAAAAAAACGAGCATTCACAACAGTAATTGCTAAATCATTAACTTTTGCTTTCGAGATAATACGATCTACATGATCTCCATAAGTAATAACTACTACTTTACTTTCTTCTTTTAATTGAAACTTTTCCCAAGAACCAATTGGAATTTGATGATAATTTTCTACTTTTTCATAAGACGTATTACCTCTAGGATAGCGAATCGCAAATGGACACTCATTTTGAGAAAATGCTGTATATAATAAATGTTGTGCTTCTATTGCATCTTTTGGTTGCGATAATACCATATTAGGAATATGACGTAATAACGCAATATCAAAAACACCGTGATGCGTTTCTCCATCTTCCCCTACAAGTCCACAACGATCAATACCAATTACAACAGGTAGTTTCATTCTAGCTACATCATGATTTACTTGATCATATGCACGTTGTAAAAACGAAGAATATATAGAAATAAACGGACGCTTTCCATTTGTACATAATCCAGCCGCAAATGTCATTGCATGTTCTTCCGCAATCCCACAATCAAAACTTCGATCAGGATATTTACTAAAAAAGTTATCAAGTTTACTACCACCAATCATCGCAGGAGTAATCGCTACAATATCTTTATTTGTTTCAGCTAAATCACAAAGTGATTTACTCATAACTTCACTCCAACTTAAATGTCCTTTTGGCATCGTAGATAAACTTTTTCCAGTAGTTAAATCAAATTGTGATACTCCATGCCATTTACCGTCAACATCATTTTCTGCAAAAGAATATCCTTTCCCTTTTTTTGTAAGCACATGGACAACAACAGGACCTTCATAATCTTTTGCCATTTCTAGTACATTAATTAATCTAGGTAAATCATGACCATCCACAGGCCCTATATAATGTAAATGAAATTCACCAAAAATAGAAGTATCTACAACATTATCTTTCACAACATCTTTCACATTTTTCATTGTATGCAAGACACTTTTCCCAACACGAGAAGAAGATAACGCCCCTTTTAAATCATGTTTAAAATGCATATATGGTTTACTTGTTCTAAGGCGATTAAACTTTTGATCAATAGCTCCAACATTTTTAGAAATTGACATGTGATTATCATTAAATATAATAATCATTTTTCTTTGCTCACTACCTATCTGATTTAAAGCTTCCATTGCCATTCCACCAGTTAATGCACCATCTCCAATAATAGGTAAGACATGATAAGATTCTTGATTTAAATCTCTTGCGACTACCATTCCTAAAGCTGCCGATAATGATGTCGAAGAATGACCTGCTTCCCAAGGGTCATGAATACTTTCTTTTCTTTTTTGAAAACCACTTAATCCTTTATATTGTCTAAGATGTGCAAATTCATGAATACGACCTGTTAATATTTTATGAACATAAGACTGATGCCCTACATCATAAATAAATTTATCTTTAGGAGAATTAAATACATAGTGCATAGCTACTGTTAACTCTACGATTCCTAAATTACTTGATAAGTGACCACCAGTTTTTGAAATGCTATTTAATAAAAACTTACGAATTTGCTTAGACAAATCTTGTAATTCTTGAATAGATAATTGTTGAATATCTGCTGGTTCTTTGATATCAAAAAGATTCATTATGAAAATCACCTCTTTTTATTTTTTTCTTTGAATTAAAGAATACATGTAATCTTCAATAGGTTTTGTATGTAGATGCATTGTTTTTAATAGTGCAATTGCTTCTTCATAATAACGTTTTGCCTCTTGTTTTGCACCATCAATGCCTAATAAAGTAACATATGTAGTTTTTTCATTTCTTATATCACTATGAATATTTTTCCCAAGTTCTTCTACTGTACTTGTTTCATCTAATATATCATCTTGTATTTGGAAAGATAAGCCAAGATATATTCCAATTTTAATCCATTGTTCAATATCTTCTTCATGTTGACTAATAATAGCACTACAAATAAATGGTAATGTTAATAATTTCCCTGTTTTATATATATGAATTTGTTGCAGTTCTTCTAAAGATAGTTGTTTATGTTCGCCTAATATATCTCTAATTTGACCAAGAATCATACCATCAGCTCCTGCATATTTCGCTAAATAGGCAATGACTTTTTGATTAATATTTGCATTATCACTTGTTTTTGAAGCCTCAATAAAAGCTTGTGTTAATAATGCATCACCAGCTAATATTGCTGTTGCCTCATCAAATTGCACATGACAAGTAGGCATACCTCTACGTAAAGTATCATCATCCATTGCAGGTAAATCATCGTGTATTAAAGAATATGTGTGAATCATTTCAATGGCACTAGCACAAGCATACCCTAACTCTTTATGTAATCCATATGCTTCTAATGTAGCAAATAGAATATTAGGTCTTACACGTTTTCCTTTTGCCATTAATGAATACTGCATCGCATCTTTCACTCTTGAAGGTGTCACATCGTCTAAACAAGTAGCTAAATATTGTTCAAACTCAGACATTCTCAGGTTCCTCCTGATATGTTTTTAATAATTCTTCTACTTTATTTTCAAAAGATTTTAATTGCGAGTCACAAGATGAAACTAATTGTAATCCTTCTTCAAAAAGTCCAATAGCTTCCTCTAATTCTATTTCATTACGTTCTAATAAAGTTACGATTTCTTCTAATCGCACCATCGATTTTTTAAATGGCATTTTTTCACTCATACTAATTCCTCCTTCTTCTTCACATTTGCATATACATATCCATCTTGCATACGAATAGATATTTCTTCGTCAATTGCTACATCATTTACAGACTTTATCAATTGATCATTTTGATAAGTAATCGCATATCCACGTTCTAATATTTTTAATGGGCTAAACGCATTTAATAACGCAATTTTTTTACCCATAACTTCTTTCGCTTGAAGTCTATAATGTTCCATTGCTGTCAATAAGTCTTGACGATTTGTGTGTATTTGACGATCCATTTCCTGTTGAAGCTTTGCTGCCATAAACGCCATTGCATGTTGATATTTGGCAACCTCTTGTTTCCATACATTAACACGACGCTCTATAACACCCAATTCTTTTATATGTAAAGCCAAACGCATTTGACTTTCTTGAATATATGATAATGGATCTTTCATATAACGATGTTGTTTCAAAGGTAAAAATTGATTTTTTTCAATCATCAAACGATGCTTCATTTGACGCTCCAGCATCCTTTTAAAATTAAAAACTGTTTGTTTTACTTCTAAAATATCTGGTGTAATTAATTCAGCTGCTGCTGTTGGTGTTGGTGCTCTAGCATCACTTACATAATCTACCAGTGTTGTATCTGTTTCATGTCCAACACCTGTAACAATAACCGTTTGCATTTGAAAAATACAACGTGCTAAACGTTCTTCATTAAAACACCATAAATCTTCTATCGCTCCCCCACCACGAGCAAGTAAAATGACATCATGTCCATCACTATCTGCTTGTTGTAAATTACGTATGATATCATCTGTTGCCGCAATTCCTTGCACCAAACTTGGATATACTTGTACGTTCGCTAATGGCCAACGACGAGAAATAGTCGTTAATATATCTTGAATCGCTGCTCCAGTTCTTGCTGAAATAATACCAATACGCATAGGATACATCGGTAATGGTTTTTTATGTTGAGGTAAAAATAAACCTTCTTGTTGTAATCTTCTTTTTACTTCTTCCAGCTGTAAAAATAAATCTCCAAGACCATCTACTTGCACCCTTGTCACATATAATTGAATACTACCACCAACTTCATACATAGAAACCGATGCTTGCACAATAACTTTCATTCCT
The DNA here is from genome assembly GCA_904395785.1 of uncultured Eubacterium sp. Classification (GTDB taxonomy): domain Bacteria; phylum Bacillota_I; class Bacilli_A; order Erysipelotrichales; family Erysipelotrichaceae; genus Amedibacterium. The sequence continues at coordinate 8,083 of CAJFOG010000055.1, forward strand.
TCTTTTAAAAGTATTTTACATTTTGAAGCATATGAAGAAAACATAACACAATTAATCTTAGCTTTTGTATCTTTTAATGTAAAATACCAATGTCCACTACGATGATTTGTAAAGTTACTAATTTCACCTTTAATTAGTACAGATTGAATATTTTTATCTTGGTCTAACGTTTGTTTAATATAATGTACAAGCGCATATACACTTAATACGTTATGATTCATAGACGATCTAGTACTCCATTAATTAATTTATATGTATCATCAGCACAAAACTTTTTCGCTAGACCAACAGCCTCGTTAATCACAATTGCTTTTGGAGCAGTCTCTAAATCTAATTCACAACAAGCCATTAATAAAATTGCTTGTTCCACAAATCCTAAACGAGCAAATGTCCAATCATCACGTAAATGCCCATTGATTTGATCAATATAAATATCTTGATACCGCACCGCATCTACTGTAATTGTATATAGAAAAGGATCAACTTCATTTGTTTGCGTATTATCATACAATACTTTTTTAATATCTTTTTTTAATAGTAAATACTGATACAAACAAGTCATTGCCTTCTCTCTTAATGAATGTCTACTTAACGCCATATAAAAAACCTCCTAATTATGTATAGTATATCATATATGTGATCATTCTACTGTTTACATACTTCATCTTTTTTTATCCAAGGTACTCGTGCACTTGGCACATGCAAACTCGCAGAATCTGCATGTTTTTTTTGATCATCAAAAAATATATGTGGATGAAACGCCTTTAATACATCAGTTTTCGCAATACCACCTAGAAAAAACGCCTCATCAATTCGTACATTCCAAGCCCGTAATGTACGAATTACCCGCTCATGAGCAGGCGCATTACGAGCAGTCACAAGCGCTGTACGAATTAGCGAATTTTCTTGTAAACCTTCTTGTAATCGACTTAATGTTTTCAAAAATTTTGCGAAAGGTCCTTCTTGTAAATGTTGTGTCGCAAGCTTTTTTTCATGTTGTACAAAAGCCTCTAATCCTTCTTGTTGAAAGATACGCTCAGAATCATCACTAAATAAAACCGCATCCCCATCAAAAGCTATCCTTATTTGTGAAATATCCTCAATTGGATCATAGTCTTGTAAAGGACTTGTATAAATTTTTCCAGCCGCAAAACCAGATTGGATAGCTTCTTCAACATCCTTTTCATTTGCACTCAAAAATAAATCAACACCAAATGCTTCTAAATAAGAAGATAAAGGAGCACCACCACTTAACACTGCACGTGTAATATCCAATCCATAACTTTCAATAGAAGAAAATATTCGCAGTGAAGTATCTGGTGAGTTTCTCGACATAATCAATACTTCCACAACACGTTTATCATGAAGTTCATTTAACTTTAATAAAGCTTTAACTAACGCAAAACCACTACCAGGTTTCAATAATTCATGCTCATTTTCTATTTGATATTTCGCATAAGCATCTAATCCTTCTTGTTCAAAAATCTTATTTTCTTCATCCAAATCAAATAATGCACGACTACTAATACCAACTACCAAACAATTATCTAAACTCACTGCCATAATGATACCTCCTCTCTAAAAAAAAGAAATCCGTAAGGATTTCTTTTAAAATATAAAACCAGTTACACGAATATCTACCATATCCGGTTTATATCCAGTCATATGTTCTATATTTTCAAAGATCTTACTCTGTACTTTTGTACAACTATCTTGTACATTGACATTGTATTTAACTTTCACATCCATTGATATAATCAATTGATCATTTTGAATCTTACAACTTAATGGATACTTAAACGGACCAGATCCATCAGCTAATTTCAAATTTTCATCTTCTTCCACAACAATTTTCGCAATTGTTTGGAACGTTGATTTGCTTAATGCAATTACACCATTACTATTTTTTTCTTTTAATGCTATATATTCTTGTGCCATGTTCATCACCTTCTATATAAATTATATCATATCCTATGAAGAAATGCGACATAAATTTGCATGACTTATTATGCAAATGGTATTTTATCAATTATCAAAATTATAAATAAACCTAACCTTATAAAAGGTTTACTCTTCATAGATTAAATATAAAATTCATCTATAATTTGATTTATCATTGAATTGTTTATCTTTGTAATCTTTAGTGAATTGATTATTTCAATCAAAACTCTGTCAATTTTCCTTTTCTGGTATATTCAATAAAATTCTTAAACAGAACTTACTATCCAACACCTTACTTTCTAATATACCCTGATATTTTTCTACAGCTCTTCTAACATTTTGAAGACCATATCCATGTTTACTTTTATGATACTTACTTGTTTTTAAACTATTAATATCAGAATTATTCATATTTAAACAATCATTTTGAACTTCGATAAATAAATTATCATAATATTGATAAATTTTTATATAAACCTGACCATCAATTCTTTCTCTAATCAAATATTCACAAGCATTATCAATAATATTTCCCAATATAGTAACCATATCCAAATCACTAATAGATATTGTTTTGGGTAAAAAACATGAAACATGAAAAATTATATTAGGATAAGATCTAATTTTATTATTAATAACAGCACCTACTATTAAATTTTCTATATCAACTTCTATAAAATCTCTACTATATTGATTAACATATTTGTCTATATATGTTTGTGCTTCTTTAAATTGATTTTTTTGTATTAAATACTGTAATACTAATAAATTATTCTTGAAATCATGTTGATACTTTTTAAATTCTTCATTTGATTTATTATCTTCTAAAGCTTTTTGTAACATCATATTATTTTTCTGATTCATTAAATTCACTTCATGACTTTCTTTGACTATTATCATCAATGATTGAAAAAAATAATATAACAAAAAAGTAAATATTAATATGATTCCAGATAAGAGTGAATAAATAGTATGATTATTAAAATTATTTATTTTACTCGAAAATATAAGCTTAATTACTAATGTTAAAAAGTTAAGTATTATAAATATATAAAAATATCTTTTAAACTGACTTTAGTGAAAAGAAATTCTTATAAAATTTACATTTATTTCTCAATTTACTTCTATATAAAATTATAATTTGTTTCATCATAAATCCCCTTTCAATATAATAAATAAGGTAAAGTCAATTAAATCCCATATATAGTTCTTTACCAAGAAATAGCTCTTGCCATACTTTTTTTAGCTAATTTTTTTACAGTTTCTTTAAATGCAGCCCACCTCATGGTCATAATGGTTGTTGCACCACCAGAAAAATACTTCCTATGATTCCCAAAACAGTAATCAATGTACCTGCTCCTAAAACCAAATTTACAACAGTTGTTGCAACTGCTGTAGGAACTCCTAATGATGCTGCAACTAGATTAACACACATTAACATATAATCTCCTCCATTCCTTTTTTATAATTTTAGGTAATTTGGAATTACATTAACTTCACTTTATTTATCATATTCAAACTATAATTAATAAATAATTTTATATTATTATTTATTAGCTATCTTCCCCTTGATATATTTATAGAATATATTCAAACCCTTCTCTCTTTTTTTGTATAAATGACTACTTTCTTTGTATGAAATCAACAAGAAACGAAATAAAAATGTAAACAATTTTAGATGAATTATCTGATATTACCTTATTCATCAACATAAAATTACACTGATTTTCTTTATCATTTCTTGCTTAAAACAACTATGAACATTAAAACTTTAAATTAGAATTAGTATATAAAAAAATACGTGCTATCACTAACACGTATTTTTTATTGGAACATAATCTCTATTAAATATGTTTTTCCTGTTATAGATGTTACTGTATCCATAATCTTTTTTGCTAGTTCCTTACTCTCTTGTTGTTTAAATACCGTCACTACACAAGTTGTATCATTGATTTCTACTGCTACTTCTATGTTTAACTCTTTTAAAGTGTTAATAATTGTTTCTTGTAAATTTGCTTGTTCCTTCAATACTTCTAAAGAAGCTAAAGCTTTTTGCTTTTCCTCTTCATCAGCTTGTTCATCCGCAATGACTGATGATTGCTCATTCATTTCTTCTTGTTTTTTTGCTTCAATATTTTCTTGAAGTTTTTCTTGTTCACTTTGTTCTTCTTTTTCTGATGTAGTTTCATTTTGTTGTTCTTCTTCATTCTTACTTTGTTTTTTCACAGTTGCTACTTGTGTATCTTTCATGACTGTTTCAGTATCTGATGGAAGTGTTACATAATATACACTTAACATCAATACTAATGAAAACATCGTAAGAAATGCAAGCGCTTGTCTATTCATAAATTCGATCCTCCTTGCTTGTTAACACTATATGTTATCATAGGCAAGAATAG
>CAJFOG010000056.1 GCA_904395785.1 uncultured Eubacterium sp.
AGGTTTTTTTATACCTCTCTTTTATGCTTTCAATTTATTTCCACCAATAATCATTGCTGCAAAGGATACGGCATTTAACAAATTTTCTTTTTGTTCTTCTGTTAATAACGGTAAAGTCTTCTCCATTTTTTCAAGAATTTGTTTTTCTTCCGCAGTTAACTTATTTTCCATAAAATCAGCTCCTTTCTTTTAATCACTGCCCATTCTATGTTAATATTTAACAAAGAAAGGGGGTGAAATTGTATGAAGATAGTTATCGCTATCATTATCGTATGGTTTGTGCGTTTGATAATTAATGGACATTATCTAATCAAATCCGTAGATTTAAAGGATAAATATATTAAATACTGGAATAAAGAACTACCTAATGCTCAAATTTATACACCAGAAATTAAAAAGGTCTTTTTAAAAGCTGGCATAAATAGTTATTTTTTCAGTTTTGCACAGCCTGTTGGATACGGATATTACAGTAATGGAAAAGCACCCATCATTGATAATTTGTTTTATTATGACAACAGATTAATAATGAATGTTATCTCTCTCTTTGACCAAGCAATTGGAACGTTTAGAAGTAGAATAATAGAAAACTTTAATCCTATTTTTTGGATTGAATTTGTAATCTTCTTACCAAAAAATATATTTAAGTATTTAGGTTTTAATACTTCTTCTATTCCTATAAAACTTTTCCAAATTGTATATTGGGTCTCTGGTGCCTTTTACACAATTTATAGCGATCAAATCAATAAATTGATTCAAGATTTCTTATCTAACCTATTTAAATAAGAAATCTTTTCTTTTCGCCATTTCTTCCATATAATTGATAAAATACAATCAATCATCATCCACCAAAACATAAGTTCTTTTAAAGTATTCAAATAACCGTCTCCTTTCTTTTAATCACTGCCCATTCTGTGTTAATATTTAACAAAGAAAGGGGGTGAACATTAATGAAAAAGGTTGGATACATTAACATGACTAATGACTTAGTTGTATCAATTTACGATGATATTAAATTCAACAAAACTTTACTTAAAACAACATCACCAAGAGAAGATTTAATTGATCTACTAATTAATAAAATTAACGCTTCTACTAACCAATTCATTCTAATAAAAACATATGGGAAAGAATATTATTTGAATAAAAGTAACATCGTAATGATTGTTAAAAATTAATTCTAAACAGTTCCCTTTGTAAATTTTGCTAAGATTGTAGTAATTTCAAGTATTGTGCGTACTTCTAATGGACTACAATCTTTTAAATTTTCTAATGTTTGACTAGTACGTCTTAATAAGTAGTTAACATCTTCATTTTCTGTATCAAAAGTGCTAGTTATTTGATTAGTTAGAATATCAAGACAATTAGATACTTCTTCTTTAAACTTTTCATTATTACAGTTAATAGAAGAATCATATGAGTCCAGTTTCTTTTCAATAACGTTTAAGCGTTCTGAGATGTCAATTAACATTTTCTTATTTAATATAAGGTCTGCTTTTTCTCTATTAGATAATCTATTTTTAAGAAACTTAAAACCATCCTTGTTTAAAAGCATCTATTTCACCTCCTTGCTGTATTTTACGAATACATTATAGTATTCTATAAATACGTTGTCAACACATTTTGTATTTTTACTGTACATTTTTTTGATTTTGGTATATACTGATGTCAGAAAGGAGGAAATATGGACACTATAAATAAAAGAATTGAAGCAGTAAGAAAGTCTTTAGATTTAAGTATGGATAAGTTTGGTTCCAAGATTGGTATTACAAGAAGTTCGGTAAATAATTTAGAAAAAGGCGCAAACAATCCAGCAGAACGGACAATCCGTCTCATATGCAAAGAATTTAACATCAATGAAAACTGGCTTAGAACCGGTGAAGGACAAATGTTTAATGAACTCACTAGAGAAGAGGCAATCACTGAGTACATTGCTGGTCTTGTATCTGATAATAGTAAAGACAGAGATTTTGAAAAACGGTTTTTTAGGGCAATGGCCAGTTTAAGTAAAGAACAGTGGTTAGTAGTTCAAGAGATTATGGATAAAATGGTAGAAGATAATGAAAAAAGCTAGGCTTGCGCAACCTAGCTTTTTTTAACGTTCTTTATAAATATTACGATCATTTCTAGAGCTTGTTTTGAATTTACCTCCTCCAATAATTTAATAATACATTCTTTATAGTCTTTGTTATTCATATATTACCCTTTCCGCACTACATAATGAAAGAGTACCCTTTTCTATCTCCTGTGCTATACAGCATGCTGTAAAAATATAATAGCATATACAATATTTTCCATAAAGTATTTATAAATTGAAAATGTATGGTAAAATATAAAATGATTATGGCCTAGCGCCCTTGATCCCTTGTCATTTTGGCAAGGGATATTTTTTTTAATTAAAAATCATTAAATACGTATTAAAAACACGTATAAAATATTGAAAAACGTATAAATTAGGCGTATAATATATACGTAGGAGGTTGATATGGCAAATTCTTTAAGAATGGTGCTAAAAGAACTTTATAATGATGGTTGGTATGAAGTTCGACAAACTGGTTCTCATATGCAACTTAAACATCCTAGTAAAAAAGGATTGGTAACTGTACCAATACATGGTGGAGATATTGCTAAGGGAACATTACATAGCATCTATAAGCAGGCTGGGCTTAAATAAAA
>CAJFOG010000057.1 GCA_904395785.1 uncultured Eubacterium sp.
AACATGGCATATTGTAAACTACTAGATAGTTTTAATGCTTGGTGTAACATTTCCGATAATCCACTTCTTATCTCATCATAACATCCAATCATTTTCGCCTGGATAAATGGTGTATCATACTCATCAATCATCACCATCACTCGTTTTCCATAATAGGCATATAGTTGATCCATTAAAAATACAAGTGCTTGGTTTAACCCTATGAAACCTTTATCATCTACTACTTCCAATTTCTGATATATTCTTTGATATTTTTTTATATCAAAATCATCCTTCAAATGTTCAAAAACGTATTTATATTTTCTATATTCTTTACTTAATTGATCCTTTATATACTCTATAATAACATATAAGCTTCCTTTTGCCCCTGCAAAAGATAAAAATATCGTAGGGTATTGATTTAAGTAGGAGGCATACTCACTTTGCATAATATACGTATCTTCAAATATATCCTGACTATCTTTTGTCACATCAAAAAATTCTGCCATCATACTCATATTTAATGTTTTCCCAAATCTTCTTGGACGAGTGATTAATGTTACTTTAGATCCTGACTGCAAAAAATCTTCTATTATTTGTGATTTATCTACGACATAATACTTGTGATGTTCTTTTGCTTCTCGATAATCACTAATACCTATCGGTAATGCTTTTTTCATACAATCACCTCTCTTTATATTATAGCACATCTTTTTATCCTCATCACATCACCTACTCGTATATACACCATATTATATAAAACTTTACACCTATGAAATTGAAAAAGAAAGTTTATACTAAGACAAACTTTCTTACTTTGAAAATCGTAATCGATACGAACAATGTTGACATAAAGTCTCTACAACCTTATGATGTTCAAAACCTTGTTGCATACGTTTTACACGATCACTATTCACTATTTCTGATAATGGTGTTTCAAATATATTACCTAAACAACACTGTGCTTTACTGTCTAAACAACATGGTACAACACGTCCATCACTTAAAATTCCTAGCATCTGTTTCATTCCTAAACATCTTCCTTGATTTCCTACATATGGATTGGCTAGAGACGGCCATGTAAACACTTCTTCAAAATGTAAATGAATATATGGTTGTAAATCTAATCGTTTTAAACGTACTATCTCACTAGGGATTTCACACTTATAATAAGCTAGAATATCTTCCATTAATGTAAAACATTCCTTAGACAACTGATCATTTTGAATATTCCATAAACGATAATTCACATGAATATTATGAGATGCTAATTTATTCGCACTTTCCATAATATCTTGTAGATAATCTTTTTGTTGATGTGTTGGAAAACTATGCACAGATATATTCATTTGACGTATTGCTTTATGACATAATGTATCTACCATCTTTTTTAATAATGTTCCATTCGTCGTGATAGTTACTTGCAAGTTTGCTTGTTCACATATTGTTAGAAATGTCGCTAAATGTGGATGAGATAAAGGTTCTCCTAAAATATGAAAATATACATAATTTGTATATTCTTTTACTTGTTCAATAACTTTTTGAAACTCCTCCACATTCATCTGTTTTGGTACACGATCGTTTTTTATACAAAAACTACAAGATAAATTACATGTATTTGTTATTTCTATATATACTCTTTTAAAACGCAAATTATATCACCAAACAAATCTTAACATATTCTTATAAAAAATGAAAAGTATACACTTTATTATTTTTCTTTCGCAAACCATTTACTTGCTTCATTGATCACAATAACACTACTACTTAATAAAAAGATAATACTCCATTGTAGTATCGATAACCCTTGTGTTTTTAAAATATATTGGAAGAATGGAAGTTGACATACAGATATTTGTAAACCTATCCCAAATAATAGTGTCAATAATAACCATTTATTTTTAAAGATACCTACTTTAAATATAGAGTGTGTTCTACTCCTTAAATTAAGTGAATGAAATAATTGGGATAATGATAATACCATAAATGCCATGGTTTGTGCTATTTGTTCTCCACTAGATAAGCCATATCGAAATGCTACTAAAGTAATCGTCCCAATAAACATTCCATTTAAAACCATAAATACCCATCCACCATGTGCAAATAAACTTTCTGTCTTCTCTCGTGGCTTTTCTTCCATTAAGTATGCATCTTTTGGATCTACTCCTAGTGCTAATGCAGGAAAAGCATCTGTAACCATATTTACCCATAATATTTGAATAGCACTTAAAGGGGCTATCACATGTGGCATAAATACAATAGATAAGAATAAAGACATGATTTCACCTAAGTTACAACTCAATAAATATAAGATAGCTTTTTGAATATTTAAATAAATACCTCTTCCTGCTTCTATTGCTTTCACAATTGTTGCGAAATTATCATCTGCCAATACAATATCACTTGCTTGTTTACAAACATCTGTTCCACCTTTTCCCATCGCAATACCAATATCAGCTTGTTTTAAACTAGGTGCATCATTGACTCCATCTCCACTCATCGCAACTACATAGTCTAAACTACGAAACGCCTTTACAATTCTAACTTTATGTTGAGGGGTTACCCTAGCAAACACCTTGATTTGATGAATCTGTTCCTTTAATTGTTTATCTGTTAATGCTTCTAATTGTGAACCACTCATTACTTCATCTTCATTGGATGCAATATTTAATTGCTTCGCAATCGCAAATGCAGTAAGTGGATGATCTCCAGTAATCATTACAACTTGAATCCCTGCTTTATGACAAGTAGAAATAGCATCTTTTACTTCATCTCTTGGAGGATCAATTAACCCTGCAAATCCAATAAAGCATAGTTGTTGTTCCACACCTTGTTCATTGGCATGTTGAATTTGCTTTCTTGCTAATGCTAATACACGTTGTGCATTTTCACTTACCATTTTTGATGCTTGTAGTATTTTTTTCTTTTCATATGGTGTTAATAATACTGCTTTTCCATATTGCCAAATATGTGTACATTCATCTAATAATTGATCTAATGCACCTTTTGTATACGATATAAATGTACGATTATGTTGGTGAATTGTTGTCATTTTTTTACGACTTGAATCAAAAGGTATTTCATTTACTCTAACATATGTTAATTCTTCTTGATCTTTTGAAATCCCTTTATCCACACAAAATTGTAGTAAGGCTACTTCTGTAGGTTCTCCTAAGATTTCATCTTTTTGAATTTTCGCATCATTACATAATGCAAATCCTCTTAATAGTTCTTGATTTACTTGTTGGAATGTTCCATCAGCATATGTACTGACTACTTTCATTTTATTTTGTGTTAATGTTCCTGTTTTATCACTACATACAACATTCACTGAACCAAGTGTTTCCACAGCATGTAATTTTCGCACAATTGCTTGATTTTTACTCATGACTTGTACACCTAATGCTAATACAATTGTCACTACTGCTGGTAATCCTTCAGGAATTGCAGCTACCGCAAGTGATATTGACAACAATAACATATCTAAGATTTCTCTTCCTTGAAACAAGGATACTAAAAACATCGCAACACAAATTCCAATAGATAAGATTCCTAAGATTTTAGACATATGTGCTAAACGTAGTTGTAGGGGTGTCATACCTGTTTTTTCCTCATCTAGCATTTGCGCAATTTGTCCTACTTCACTTTGCATTCCACAACGTATAACCATTCCTCGTGCTTTTCCATATGTAACAAATGTAGACATGAAAACCATATTTTTTTGATCAGCCAATAGTGTATTCTCTTCTAAAAGACAGCTGGCATCTTTTTCCACAGGATGACTTTCACCAGTTAATGTACTCTCCTCTACTTTTAAATTACTTGCGTGAATTAAACGCATATCTGCTGGAATGTAACGACCTACTTCTAGTTCTACAATATCACCTGGCACAAGCATGCTAGAATCAATTTCTTTTAAATATCCATCACGTATGACATATGCTTTTGGCGCAGATAGTTTTTCTAACGCATCAATAGCTTTTTCTGCTTTATACTCTTGAATAAATCCAATAAATGCATTCATCACAATCACAATGACTATAATTCCTGCATCTAAATACTCCTGAAGTAGTGCAGATAAACCAGCACCAATAAGTAAAATAATAATCATCACATCTTTAAATTGTGCAAAAAACATTTGTAGCCAACTATTTTTCTTTGACTGTTTCCATTCATTTTTTCCATAAGTTTCTATTCGATGTAATGCTTCTTCCTCACTTAATCCATATTGTTGATCTGTTTGTAATTCTTTTGCCAACTGATCAATAGTCTTTTGATACGGCATGTATCATCCCTCCTTCACTGCTTCACTTTATGTGTGTCACATAGTACATATGATGATATCGACAAAAGCATATAAAAAAAGACAGTGTACACTGCCTAGTTTAAAGAAATCTTCACATCATCTTTCTCAATAATTTCTTTTAATAACTTATCTAATTCCTCTTTAATTATTTGAAATGATGAATCAAAATGATGAGAGGAAAACATATCTAAATAAATTCTACGACATGTTTTTGTCTTTAAATCATATTCTACACAACTTCCAGAGTAACAATGCATCATTGGAAATCCATCTAAAGATGCATAAGAATGATATACTTGCCCCTTGATACCTTGTATATCAAACAAGCGATGGCTCATAATCACCGGTATATTTTTATATGTCTGCAAAAACTCTTGAAGTCTTTGATTATCTTGATGAACTTTAGAAATTAAAATGAAAGACACTCTATTTCTTTTTAGTAAAGAGATAAATCGATGTAACATCTCTTTTTGAAACAAAGAATCTTGAAACATCGAATCATCTATGTAATAACATTTCATATCAATTATCTTCTAGAGAAGAAGGAAGGAATCCCTTCACGATCATTTTCTTCTACTTCATTATAACGTGGTTGTGGTTCATGTACACGCGGTTGTTTTACTGTTGTTTGTGTAAATGTATTTTTTGCTTCCTCTTCTTCCGCATCAAAACCTGTCGCAATGACAGTTACAATAATCGCATCACCTAAACGCTCATTAATCGCAACACCAAATATAACGTCCACATCATTACCTGCTGCTTCACGTACTAACGCCATTGCATCCTCTGCATCAAATAATGTAATGCTTTCACCACCAGTAATATTTACAATCGCATTACGTGCACCTGTAATTTGTGCTTCTAGTAACGGAGATTGAATTGCTTTTTCAGCCGCAACACGTGCTTTATCTTCACCTTCAGCCATTCCAATTCCAATTAATGCAGATCCTTGATTTTCCATAATTGTACGCACATCCGCAAAGTCCAAGTTAATCATTGCAGGAACTGCAATCAAATCTGTAATTGTTTGTACACCTTGACGAAGAATATTATCAGCTGCTTGAAAAGCCTCTGTCAATGGTCTTCTACCAATTACCTCAATTAAGTTATTATTAGATACAATAATTAAAGAATCCACATACTCTTTTAATTCAATTAATCCTGATTCTGCTGACATCATACGTTTTTTACCTTCAAACGTAAATGGTTTTGTCACAATACCAACAGTTAATGCTCCTTCTTCTTTCGCAATCTTCGCAAACATAGGTGCTGCACCTGTTCCAGTACCTCCACCTAATCCAGTTGTGATAAATACCATATCACTACCTTTAATTGCTTCTCTAATCTCATTTTCACTCTCTTGCGCAGCTCTTCTTCCCATTTCAGGATTAGCACCTGCACCTAACCCTTTTGTAACTTCCTTACCAAGGATAATCTTATTTTCTACAGGAGAGTTATTTAATACTTGAAGGTCAGTATTTGCTACATAAAACTCAACACCTTTTACACCTTCTTTTACCATTCGGTTAACGGCATTACATCCACCGCCACCAACACCAAATACTTTAATATTAGCTACCTGTTCAAACTGTAAGTCGCTCATCCTAAATTCCTCACTCTCTTATATTTATTTATCATTCAACAAAATACTTTTCAACTTCTTAGTGAATCCGCCCTCTTCATCAATTGATTTAGGCTTTCTATTCACATTTTCTAATGCTTTCTCTACATCATTTACAGAACAGCTACAACGTTTATCTTGACGAATCAATTGTTGTTCCTTCCAACTATAAAATAAACCTAAACATGCAGATAGTGCACTATCTCTAGCACCAATCATTTGCGGAGCATATGATTGATAAGGCGCATTTAAATCTTGTAATCGTTGTTCCAGTGATAATATTTCACATCCCTCACCGCTTAACAAATAACGAACTTCACCATTTTCAATAATTGGTGCACAAGCTTCATTCAACTGTTGTAACCATGCTTCTACATGAGGAACAACAAATGAACATACATCTTTCTCAGTTAACTGCCTTTGTTCACCTTGATCAGACCATATATAAATTACAGAATCTTGCGCATCATCCATATGGAATGTACAAGTATTCTGAAGTAAACGGAATCCAACATTTTCACTTAAATGCGTAAACTCTAATAACTCCTCCATCCATTTACCATATCCATTTAATAAAATCTCACAATTTACAAGTTTACCATGAGTAAACAAAGATAATGTCGTATTCTGTCGAGCTAAATCAACAAGTACAACATACTTATCAACAGTCTGCTCAAAAATAGCTGCTTCTTGCGCAATCGCATACGAATCTAAACAAACATCTAAAATCTCAAGCCCTGCTTTTTCTACACATCGCGCATAAGAGTAAACAATTTCTTTATCCGCGTATAATAAATCAATATCCATTAATAATAAATCTGTGATTTCATCTACTGGCATTTTACGAGAAGTAATACCATTTGTTATGTATTTGATACATCCAACATTTACAAGCTCTAAAGCTGAATCAGGACGATAAGAGACTGCTTCATTCAATCCTTTTTGGATATCAGATAATCGAATACGTTTACTAGTTTCTTGTGGAATCACATGCACACGTTTATTATGTCTTGCAACATTCACACTAGGTAATGCTAATAAAACACGTTCAATACGATACCCCAAAGACTCCTCTGCTTTACGTATCGCTTTAATAATACCATTTACTACAGATTGTTCATCTACAATACGTTTATTTTCCACTCCTACAATTTCACTTTTCTCTACACGTAATACATTAAAACGCGTCTCAAAAAATTCACCAATCACTAAACGAATTTCATGATCAGCAATTTCCATAGAAGCATATATTTCTTTTTTATTCATAAGGTTGACCCCCCTTACACTCACTTTTTCACTTATACACTTATATCATATCATAAAACGCTTAGATAAAAAACCTTTTAAAAAAAAATGTCCATTTTTTTTCATAAAAATTTAAAACATTACAAAGATGAAAAAGAAGAATTCCTAAGAATTCTCCTCCTCATCCTGATAAACATCTTTTAATCCATCTACCTCCATATGCTCACCTTTAGTCAAAGGGCGATGATCTGTAGAAATTTTATCAAATTTTTTATATGATGTTATCTTTTTACGTGTAAATGCAAACACACATAAACCTGCTAATACAACACTTAATCCACCTAAACCAAAGATAATCATCATGTTTGTATTTTGACGCTTTTCCATTTTTTTAACGTATGCTTCATATTCTTCTTGACTAATAAGTGCAGTATTCATATATAACTGTAATGTATTTTGCGTTTTCTCATATAAATAGTATTGATATTTTCCACCTTCACTCATTACATATATCAATACATAATTCTCATATTTTTTATCTTCAAATACCCATCCTGAAAATTTAATACCATCAACTTCAACTTCTTGAAATTTCATCCCTGTTCGTGATTGTAATTTACTAGGAACATCAACTTTTATTAAATTTTGTCCTAATACAGAAATTGGCTCATAAATAGATGTAACTTGTTGTTTTTGTTCATCATATATATAATAATTTGTTTTTCCATCTTTTTCTAAATAAACTAATGTAATTCCCAAAGATTCCGCTTTCCATGCGGGAATCTCAACATCATTCATTTTAATTTTTGTTTCTGAAAAAGCCTTTGATAACTTTGCAGCACCTTCACTACTTGCAGGAACATTTAACTCTTCCCCATTGAATTTTGTTGTAGTTAAAGGTTTTTCATCTACATATACTTCAATTTTATATGTTGTTGTACTTCCATCTTCCGCAGTAACCACAATAGAGATTGTATTATTACCTGATTTTAATTTCTTTTCACCAGTTCCTGAAATACTTGCCGAAGCATCATTTGCAGATGCATTAACTTTTATACTACTTGTACCTGCCGCTAAACTAACCTTATAAGAAGTAGTTCCTGCCTTAAACGTTGGAGATAAACTACCTTCTGATACAGATAAAGATTTTAAAGAACTGTCTGAACTTAATGTTTTTGTTTCTTCTACTGGATCATTTTCAACAGGTGTATTTTCAATAGGCTTTTGTGTATTGTTATTATTATTGTTAATATTATTATTGTTATTATTATTTACAGTAGGTCTAGCAATTACATTAACTGTAACACTGTCACTTACATTATAGTCATTTTCATCATCATAACTAGCCAATACTCCACTTGCTGATACTGTTAATGATCCAACACTACCTGCTGTAACTGTAAATGATTCACTATTATTTTCCATCCATAACGATGCATTCGCTGCACCACTTACAGTAATCGTTCCTGCACCACTTGCCGATACAGTAAATGTTACACTATCTCCAACATATACTGTTCCAGCACTCGCATTTACAGATACTGCTGCATTTGCCTTAATATTGATTGGTGTTAGAAAAATAGTACATGTTAATATAACTCCAAGACACATTGATATTATATTTTTTAATTTCATTCTAAACCTCCTAGCTTATTTATCCATAATTTTATTTTTTACTCGAACATAATCCGCTGGTGTAATTTTTCCATCTTGATTCATGTCTGCTGCTTTTAATGCTTTTCCTGTTAGCTGTGTTTTCTTCATAATATGATTTTTAATACGAACATAATCTGCTGGTGTAATTTTTCCATCTTCATTTACATCTCCTA
>CAJFOG010000058.1 GCA_904395785.1 uncultured Eubacterium sp.
CTTCAGCGGCGACAATATCCTAGCGTGCTTAGGTGAAGATAGCTCGTTGCCAGTTCTTTTGGAACCTTCTTATGGTTCCTTTTTTTTTGTTTTGGTAGAATAAAAAAAACAATCTATAAATATATAGGTTGCTTTAGTTACATGAATATGAGTTATCTTCTAATAATTTTATGATTGAAGACTTTTTATCATAATCGTATTTTTGAACAAGAGAATTTTGAAATTGTACATTAGTTTGTTTAACTTGTATAGTGATATATTCATTATTTTGTGTGCTATTAATTATTGAATCTTTATTTATGACATAACCTTGTTTTTCAATAAATTCTTGAAAAATTATATTACGTTCACTTGATTCGATTTTTGTAATATTTAAATTATCCATATAACTATTTGGTATTTTTATTTCAATTAATGTTGAATCATCACTTATTTTAAATAAAGTTTTTACTTTATTTTGTGTTATTTCACAGGTAGTTTGTACATTTGAGTTTGTAGTACACCCAACTGTTGTTAAAAGTAAAATTGATAATATCAATTTTTTCATAATATTCCTCCTATTTATCTATTTAATATTATTAAATTTTAATAGTTAAATCAAGAGTATAAATATATATATTGGATTCATAATAATATGGGAGTGGTAAATATGAAAAATAAAAATAAAAAAAGCATTAACAATAAAAAAGCAGAAAAAACTGCTGGAAACAATCAATGGACTAACAACAATTTAAAGTACTATCCAGATACTAGGGAAAGAAAAGATGGACCTTCGGGTGGTTAATATGTATGTATTCGTTAGTTTTGAACAAACTAAGATTTAGGAGGTGTAGTTATGAAAATTTTAAATTATCTTATGCTTACTATTGGTATTGTTGGAGCGATAAATTGGGGATTAATTGGTTTGTTTGGTTTCAATTTAGTAGCATTTTTATTTGGTACAGATTCTTTTTTAACAAATGCTGTTTATGTATTAGTTGGACTTAGTGGTTTGTACATGATTATGTTTTATGCAAGAATTGATGAAAATGAATTCTAAAAGCGGATTACCGCTTTTCTTTTTTTACTTTTCTTTTCATGAATTTACACTATGTGTAAAATATGTTATAATTTTTCAGCACATAATTATAAATTGAAGAAAGGAAGTGATGATATGATATCTATGCAAGATGTTTTATCGACGTTAAACGAATATTTATATAGCTATATTTTAATTGCATTGCTAATTGGTGCAGGACTATATTTTACTATTCGAACAAAATTTGTGCAGTTCAGATTACTAAAAGATGGAATTTCATTATTAAGCGAAAAAGCTCATAAAGAAGATGGTGTATCTTCATTTCAAGCTTTGATGATTTCTACAGCTTCTCGTGTAGGAACTGGTAATATTGCAGGTGTTGCAACAGCGATATCAGCAGGTGGAGCTGGTGCTGTATTTTGGATGTGGATTACTGCTTTAATTGGTGGAGCAAGTGCATTTATTGAATCAACATTAGCACAAATTTATAAAGAAAAAGATGGAGATCAATTTGTTGGTGGACCTGCTTATTTTATTCAAAAAGCTTTAGGGCAGCGTTGGTTAGGGATTGTATTTTCTATTTTATTAATTGCATGCTTTGCTTTTGGATTCAATGCATTACAATCTTATAATGTAAGTAGCTCTGTAGAATATTATTTTAACGATTCTAAAGCAGTTGCGTTAGGTGTTGGTATTATATTAGCGATATTAACAGCACTTGTAATTTTTGGCGGAGTTCATAGAATTGGTGTAATTAGTTCTGTGGTCGTACCATTTATGGCAATCATTTATATCTTAATAGGTATTTATATCATTATTATGAATATTACGGAATTACCTCATATTTTTTATTCCATATTCTCGGAGGCATTTAACTTTAAAGCTATTTTTGGTGGATTCGTAGGCTCTTGTGTGATGTATGGGATTAAAAGAGGGCTATTCTCGAATGAAGCAGGTATGGGTTCTGCACCAAATGCAGCAGCGACTGCAGATGTATCTCATCCAGTCAAACAAGGTTTAGTACAGACAATTTCGGTGTTTATAGATACATTCTTAATTTGTACATCAACGGCATTTATGTTGTTATGTTATGGTGTTGATAAAAACTTAAGCGGTATGCCATATATGCAAGCAGCATTAAATTCACAAATTGGAGAAATTGGTATTCATTTTATTACTTTATCCATTTTCTTATTTGCGTTTACTACATTAATTGGTAATTACTGTTATGCAGAAGGAAATTTAAAATTTATTACAAATAATAAAACAGCATTATTCATTTTTAGAATTGTATGTTTATTAGCAATTTTCTTTGGTGCACAAGCAGGGTTTAATATCGTATGGGATTTAGCAGATATCTTAATGGGATTTATGGCAATTTTAAATATTATAGTAATATTGTTATTAGGAAATATTGTAGTTAAATGTATGAAAGATTATCAAATGCAAAGAAAAGCGGGGAAAGATCCAGTCTTTCATCCAGAAAAATTAGATATTCAACACGCAGAATGTTGGAAAGATATTGTAAAAGAATACGAAAAGTAATCATTTTAAGTTAGTTTGTATGACAAGCTAACTTTTTTTTATTTGACATTACATATGTTAATCTTTACAATTACAGTATATAGTTATGGATGTGAATATATGAAAAGAATATGGCGATGTTTTTTATTTGAATGTAAAATGGCTTTTAAAAACTTTTTTAGATATTTTGGTTTGTCTTTATCTGCAATGATGTCAGTAACAGTAACCTTAGTGTTAATTTCTATATTTTTAATAATTACAGCAAATTTAGGAAATGTTACATATCACATGGAGGATGAAATTATTATTAGGGCAACTATCGATCAAGTATTGGAAAAAACACAGATTGATACTTTAAAAAATAAAATAAAACTATTAGAGAACGTAAAAGATATTCAATACTTTACTGGTGCTGAAGAATTAGCAGAATATAAAAAAGAATATACAGATGAACAAAGCCTTTTTAGTATGTATGATGGGGATACGAATCCTATTCGAGACTCCTTTATTATAGAGATTAAGGATCATAATCTTATTGCATCAACTAGTGAACAGTTATTAGAAATTGATGGTATTGTTGATGTTAATTATGGTGGAGATACAACGAATGCGATGATTGCATCATTTCAAGTGATTCAGACAGGAAGTTTAGGATTTATTTGCTTATTAATGTTTATTGCGATTTTTTTGATTGTGAATAAGATAAAGATGTCAATCTATACTAGAAAATCGGAAATAGCAATTATGCGTTTTGTTGGTGCTAGTAATTGGTGTATTCGATTCCCTATGTTAATTGAAGGAATGGGAATTGGTTTATTTGGTTCTGTATTACCAATATGTATGACAGTTTATGGTTATCAATTTTTTTATACTGCATTACATGGTGTTGCTGTGAGTGATATGTTTCAATTAATACCAGTAATTCCATTTGTGATATATATATCAGTGCTATTAGTAGTTATCGGTATGGTTGTAGGTATATTAGGTAGTTATATATCTACAAGTAAGTATTTGAAATGGAAACGATAGGAGGTTTAAACATGAAAAAAATATTTATTTTATTATTATCCTTTGTTATTTGTGTCTCACACTCATCTATTGTTTTCGCTGAAGATTTTTCTAATAGAGAAGATGAAATGAATGAAAAGTGTGCAGCTATTTATAATGTAGAAACACAACAAGAATGTGAACAGTATCAAGCCTATCTTGAGAAGAAAAATAATAATTTAGATAATGAAATTAAGGAAATCCAACAACAGATTGCGAAAGTAGATGGTAATATAGATAGTCTTACAAGACAAGTAAGTGAAAATACAAAACAGTTAAAATCTCTAACAACAGAAATTGCACAAATACAAGTTAATATTGAAACTGCAAATCGTGCTGTTACAAAATTGAACAATCAAATTGAAACTAAGGAAAAAGATATTGAAAAACGCGATAAACAAATGAAAAAAAGATTAGTAGAATTACAAGTGTATTCTGGCAGTAATAACTTGATTGATTTTATGATGGGAGCAAGCAGTTTTGCAGATTTATTGAGAAGGTCTGAAATATTAGGTGAACTTAATTCCTATGAAAATGATCAGATACTACAATTACTTGAAGAAAAAGAAAAATTAAACCAAGATAAAAAAGCAATGGAAACGCAACAAAAGATTTTAAAAACACAAGAAGAAAATTTACAAAATAGTAAAAAACGTATGGAGGAATTAAATAAAGTTAATGAACAACTAATTGCGACATATCGTAAAAAAGAACAAACATTAATGAATCAAAAAGTGGCAGCACAACGTAAACAATCGAATATACCTAAAATTGATACAAGTTTAATTCCTGTTGAAGTTGAGGAAGAAGAACAAGTTAATAATGAAAATACAACAGTCAATAATCAGCAAACAACACAGGATAATAATCAGCAATCACAAGGTACAACTGATGAACAAGGGAATACAGATGATAGTGGTAGCAATAATACAAATAATAATCAAAATGGGAATACAAATAACAATACTAGTGGAAATACAGGATGGAAGCCAAGTAGTTCCTTGATAGTCCCTATTATAGGAAATTGGTATTATAGTGCTGGAACATGGGAGTATCCAAATGATGGAGGTATGCATTTAGGAATGGATTTTGCGACAGGAAATGAAACAGGATTACAAGTAGTTGCACCGGCAAATGGTATTGTTATTTGGGCGTATAATGGGTGTGATAATAATGGATATCTCGGTAATACTTGTGGAAATCCTATTAGTGGTGGAAATACAGTTGTAATTGTAGTTCGCTCAAATAAGGCAACATATGCAATCTCATTTTCACATTTAACTAGTGCAAGTGTATCTATTGGATCTATGGTGACACAAGGACAAGTTATTGGCTATACTGGAAATAGTGGAAATAGTACAGGTCCACATTGCCATGTTGAAGTAATATATTTAGGAAATATCTCGCTACAAGAGGCAGTTACTTGGTATAATACAGGTGGAGGAAATACTTATGCTGGGGATACTACTTTTGGAGCTGGTTGGGATTCACCAAATGCATGTGGGAATCCACCATGTAGATTGCGTCCAGAAAGTTTTTGGTTATCTTAAATCAGATGTGTATAACATATCTGATTTCTTTTTTGATGAAAGAAAAGTAGAAAGGAATGTGGTCAATTGTGGAAACATTACACAATAAAGAAAGATTTACGAAGAACTTATTAGCTTGGTATGATCAACATGCCCGGGTTTTACCGTGGAGAGAAAATGCTCAAAGTTATCGTATTTGGGTAAGTGAAATTATGTTGCAACAAACTCGAGTAGAAGCAGTAAAACCATATTTTGAAAGATTCATCAATGCATTACCAACATTACAAGATTTAGCTAATGCTGATGATGATGAATTAAAGAAATTATGGGAAGGCTTAGGTTATTATAATCGTGTAAAAAATATGAAAAAATGTGCACAGGTATGTGTAAAAGAATATGGAGGTCAATTACCTTCCTCATATGAACAATTATTAACATTACCAGGCATTGGTTCTTATACTGCAGGGGCTATTGCTAGTATTGCTTTTAAACAAAGGGTAGCAGCAGTTGATGGGAATGTATTAAGGGTATTTTCAAGGGTATTAGTTAGTGAAGATGATATTTTAAAAGAAAAAACAAAAAAAAAGTTTCAAAACATTATTTTAGAATATATTCCAGAAGATAGAAGTGATGCATTTAATCAAGCTTTGATGGAAATAGGAGCATTAGTTTGTGTTCCTAATGCAGCACCAAGGTGTAATATTTGTCCATTAGCACAAGATTGTATCGGTTATCAAACAAATCAAGCATTACGTTTGCCAATTAAAACGAAAAAGAAAGATAGAAAGATAGAAAAGAAAACGATTATTGTTGTTGTAGCTGATCAAAAAGTTTATATACACAAAAGACCTAAAGAAGGGATATTATCTGATTTATATGAATTTATCACAGTAGATGATCAAATATCGATACAAGAAGTAGAACATAAACTTGGTAAAACAAACATTAAAAATATCACACAACTTCAAGATGCGAAGCATATATTTACACATATTGAATGGCACATGAAAGGATATTTGGTAGAATTAAATAATTTACCGGAACAAGGATTGTGGGTAAGTAAAGATGACTTAAATAACACATATGCAATACCAACAGCTTTTAAGAAATATAAGGAGGCATTAGAAACATGGTGGAAAGTAATAGGAAATTAGTACAGTTTATAGAAGAGTTAACAAATTTTCAACCATTTAATGAACAAGAAGAAATAGATGTGAAATCTATTTTACAATATGTACAAGCTTTTCCAGATATATTTAGTAGAGATAATAAGTTAATTCATATTACAAGTTCTCCATGGATTGTGAATAAAGAAAGAACAAAAGTGTTAATGGTCTATCATAATATTTATAAATCATGGAGCTGGTGTGGAGGGCATAATGATCATGAACTAGATTGCAAGTTGGTTGCATTAAAAGAAGGCAAGGAAGAAACAGGGATAAAAGATTTACAACTGCTTCATCCTTATATTTTTGCGATTGATATTTTGCCAGTAACTCCTCATGTGAAAAAAGGAGTGTTTGTTTCTGCACATCTACATGCAAATATCACATATTTATTTGAAGCAGATGATACACAGGAGCTATCTAGTAAATTAGATGAAAATAGCAATGTTGCATGGATTCCGATACAAGAAATATCAAAATATGTTAGTGAAAAAGAAATGTTAGTGGTGTACACAAAGCTAGTAAATAAGTTAATGTTACGTTGAAAAGAAGATTTTCTTCTTTTTTTTCATATCCAAGCACATATCTCGCACATTTATAAATCTTCATGCATATGGTATAAGGAATGCGAGGGATGCCTATGGATATAAAAGTTATGAAATTTGGAGGAACTTCTTTAAGAAGTGAGATTACAAGAAAATATGTGTATCGTCATATATTAGAAGCAAGTAAAGCAAGTAAAGTCATTGTGGTTGTATCAGCAATGGGAAGATATCCCGATCCATATGCGACAGATACCTTACTTACGAAAGGAAGCGATTTACTTACAAAAGAAGAAAAAGCACGTCTAGTTTCGATGGGTGAACAGCTTTCATCAATCACAGTATGTAGTGAGTTATTGGAAATGGGACAAAAAGTATATGCAATGTCATTCCATGATAGTGGTATTTTAACAGACGATCATTATGAGTATGCTAATGTTGTAGGTTTAAATGACTATATGATAAAAGATAAGTTAAGGTTTTATGATATTGTAGTTGTTGGGGGATTTATTGGAATGAGTCCACAAAGAAAAGTAACTACACTAGGTAGAGGTGGAAGTGATTATAGTGCTGTTTTATTTGCAGACATGCTACATTTGAAAGAAGTAGAAATTTATACTGATGTAGATGGTGTATACGATAAAGATCCTAAGTTACATGAATATGCAAGACGTTATGATTTTTTAACTTATGATGAAATGTTAAACATGAAATCAAGAGTTTTACATGACCGTTGTGTAGAGTATGCGAAAGAACATGGAATTCAAATATATTTAAAAGGAACATTTTCAAGAGGAAATGGTACACTTATATCATCATAATTCAATTTGTTATAGTAATTGTGATGAACATGATATTAATAATCGAAAAACTACATCTTATAAAGTATTAAGCATATAATTTGATTAAACAACTGCAAATAAAAAAATAAATATATCACAGGTATTTCTTTATTCTATGTTATAATAGAAAAAGAGGTGATGACATGAGAAATATTATATTAGTCAAAAACTTACAAGATGAAGAATGTGTAAAACTTATAAATAACGCTTTAATTGATACAAGAGTCGTATATGAAATATCATTAGAAAAACAATGTGTAATCGTTGAAGGTAATGCTGATATGGTCGCTATTACAAAGAAAGTATTACATGATTTAGGATTTGTGACGTTATAAATATGATAACTTTTAAAATGAAAGATAATCAAAAAGATTGGTTTTATGTACGAAAAACAGTGTTTGAAAAAGAACAAGGTTTTGTTGAGGAAATAGATGATATTGATAAAAGAGCAATTCATTTAACATTGTATGAAGATGAAGCATTAGTTGGTTGCACAAGAGCTTTTGAAGATGAACACCATGAGTGGCGAATTGGTAGAGTAGCTTTATTGCCTGAATATCGTGGAAAAGGGTATGGTTCTATTTTACTTGAAAAAACAGAAGAAATTTTAAAAACTAAAGGAATAAGGCAAGTATCATTACATGCACAATGTAGAGTTCAAGCATTTTATGAAAAATGTGGCTATACAGCAATTGGTGAAATAATTTATGATCAAGGTGTTGCACATATACAAATGATTAAACAATTATAAAAAAACTCTTTAAGTATAGATGAAAGTTTCTATCTTAAAGAGTTTTTTATAAATATGGCTATGAATGAATGTGAGGGAATAATAACATATTTAAAAATGCAGAAATTGCTATAGTAAAAGCAAATAGACTTTCTGTCATTTCATGTGTGTGTAAATAGGAAAAGAAAAAAGTAAAACCAAATAAAATATCCATAGCATATAATATAGCAAAGACAATAGAAATTATTAATGCAAACTTTCTTAATTTTATCATCAATATCACCCATTTAACTTTATGAAAATATACGAAAATTATGAATGTTTTTTTATAAAGTGGCATAAATTAGGATGAGCAGGAGGAGATAATATGAAGGTGAAAATAATCATAGGTATAGGAATTGTTGCGCTAGTTACTACACTATTCATCGTTATGAAACCTAAGTCATTTGAAGATGAAATGATAGAAAAGTTAGAAAGTGTAAATACGTACATCTTAGAAGGAAATATGGAAATATTGAAAGGAGAAGAAACTCGTTCTTATGGTTTAGAAGTAGGTTATAAAAAGTCAGATAATGCTTTTTTTAAAGTAGCTTTAAAAGATAAAGATTTAAATCAAGAACAAATAATATTAAGAAATGATGAAGGAGTGTTTGTAGTGACTCCAAGTTTGAATCAAATTTTTAAATTTGAGGGGGAATGGCCAATGAATACCCCTAAGCCATATTTGTTGCAGACAATTTGTGATATTATGAAACAAGAAGATGCAACAATGAAAAAAGAAAAAGAAGGATATTTGATTGAAGCGAATGTTTCCTATCCTGGAAATGATTCATTTCATCATCAGCAAATATACTTTGATAAGGATGGTAAATTAGAATGGTTACAGATCTTTAATGAAGATAATGTGGTAGAATTGAAAATAGTTTTTTCAAAGGTTGAATATAATGTGGAAATGGATAAAGAATACTTTATCACACCAACCGTCTTAGAAAATAAAGCATCATCAAATATTATACAAGAACAAGATCTTCCTTTATATCCTGTTAATGTATTTTCTTCCCAATTATCAAATGTAAATGCAATGCAAGTTAATGGTAAAACAAAATATATTTTAGAATATACAGGAGAAAAAAATTTCACTGTAGTTCAGACAATAACAAAGGAAGAAAAATCAACGAAAACTGTGATTATGCCAGGAGAAATGATAGATGTTTTAGATGTAATAGGGTTTTATGATGGAAACCATTTACAAGCTGTTTATAATCAAATAGAATTTAGTGTATATTCGGATGAATTATCTCCTGATGAAATGATGAAAGTTATACAGAGTATGCAGGTGGCAGTGATGAAATGATGATTAAAAGAGGAGATGTATATTATGCAGATCTTTCTCCAATAGTAGGAAGTGAGCAAGGGGGAGTAAGACCTGTTGTGATTGTACAAAATGATAAAGGAAATAGATATTCAAAAACAGTAATTATCGCACCTATATCAAAGAAGATGTCAAAACCACCAATTCCTACTCATGTAATTTTTTCAGATGAAGCTTTAAGTTATGTATCTATGATTTTATGTGAACAATTAAGAACAATTGATAAAAAAAGATTAGGGCAATGGATTTGTACATTAGATAAAGAAACATTAACAAGAATAGATAAAGCAATAAAAGTTAGCTTAGCACTATAAGGACTATAAGAAATGAAGAAAAATCTGCATTTCTTATAGTCTTTTTTTATTAATATACGTTATGTTCTTACTGAACATATAAAAGGATTATAGCTTTTCCTGATAGTTAATTTAAAAATAGATAAAAAATTAAAAAAAGGTATTGTCAAAAAAATAATTTCATGATAATATATACGAGCGTTAAATAAGGTCCAGTGGTGTAGTGGTTAACATGCCTCCCTGTCACGGAGGAGATCGTGGGTTCGAGTCCCATCTGGACCGCCATTTA
>CAJFOG010000059.1 GCA_904395785.1 uncultured Eubacterium sp.
ACATCATCTACTCTTAATCTAATACCAGATATAGTATAAAACAGACTTCAGGTTAGAAGTCTGTCATTGTGTTATGATTTATTTTCTAAATAGTTTAAGAAGTTTTCAATGCGTTCTAATGCTTCTTTGATATGTTCAATACTGTAAGCATATGATACACGAATAAATCCTTCTCCTGCTTCTCCAAATGCTGTACCAGGGACACAAGCTACTTTTTCTTTTTGTAGTAATTGTTCACAAAATTCATCACTTGTTAAGCCAGTAGAGCGAATATCTGGGAAGATATAAAATGCACCTTGAGGTAAGTGAGTTTTTAATCCTAGACGATTAAATCCTTGCGTAATAAAATTTCTTCTAGCTTTATAGGATTCTCTCATTTCTTCTACTTGTAAATCACCATTACGCATTGCATCAATTGCTCCATATTGCGCAGCAGTAGGTGCTGACATAATGATATATTGATGTATTTTATTCATCGCAGTAATAAAAGTTTTATGGGCTAAAACATATCCTAAACGCCATCCAGTCATAGCGTATGCTTTTGAGAATCCACTAATAATAATTACTTGATCTTTAATTTCATCAAAAGAAGCAAGTGATACAAAATCACAATCATAGCTTAATTCTGCATAAATTTCATCACTAATCACAATTAATTCATGTTCTTTAATAATAGGGATTAATTTTTCATAATCCTCTTTCAACATCACTCCACCAGTTGGATTGCTTGGATAATTTAATAATAATAATTTAGTTTTAGGTGTGATGGCAGCTTTTAATTTTTCAGGTGTCAGTTTAAAATTATCTTTTTCTTCTAATTGAATTGTAACTGGAGTAGCACCAGTTAATTGAATACTAGGAGTATAAGCAACATAACTTGGTTCTAATAAGATGACTTCATCTTCAGGATTTACTAACGCACGCATTGCAATATCAATTCCTTCACTTCCACCCACAGTCACAATAACATTATCACTAGGATCATAAGAAAGATGAAATCGACGCTTCATATAATGACATATCTCTTCTCTTAACTCTAATAATCCTTGATTAGCGGTGTAGTGCGTTTTACCACTTTCAATTGAATAGATTGCAGCTTCACGTATATGCCAAGGCGTATTAAAATCAGGTTCACCAACCCCAAGTGAAATAACTCCTTCCATTTCACTCGCAAGATCAAAAAATTTACGAATTCCACTAGGTTTAATTCTTTGTACGTTATGACTTAAAAATTTTTCTAATTTCATCATGGTGTCACAATTAACCTTTCTTCTACTTTTTCTTCTTCATCAAAAATAACACCGTTAATTTTATATTGTTTCAATACAAAGAATGTGGAAGTGGAACGAACATGATCAGTTGTAGCTAGTTTAGCACCTACAAAGTTTGAAATTTCTTGCATCGTTTTTCCATAAATCATTACAATAAATTCACTTTTACCACTCATTAAATACATAGTATCTACTTCAGGATAGCGATAAATAGCTTTTGCGATACGATCATATCCATAATCTCTTTCGGGAGCTACTTCTACTTCAATTAAAGCCATAACTTTTTCATTATTTGTTTTATCCCAGTTAATAACAGTATGGTACCCACAAATAATTTTTTGTTTTTCTAATTCTTTCATTGCATGAAGAACACTATTTTCATCTTCCATTAAGATATCTGATAAATCTCTTGTAGAATATCTTGCATTTGTTTCTAGTAAAGATAGTAACATCTTTTTATCCATTTTCATCACCTTTTCTTTAACATTTTATATTTTAAGCCTTTCTGTATTTGAAGTAAATAGTAAATAAGGAATTTCAGAGTATTTACTAAATTAAGGAAAAGACGAAATAATATAGTAAAAAACTTTGACAAATAAAAAAGTTTTATTAGAAAACGGTTGAAAAATCAAAAAATAGATGTAAAATAAAGATATAGATAAAATTTATAACCAAAAAGAGGATATAAATTGTTGATTGATATATGATCTTTGAGAGGAGGATGCAGATTATGGCTATTTATGATATTTTAAAAGAAGTAGAAGATAAAAGAACATCAAAACAAGGTATGTGTGAATTTAATGGTTTTTTAGAAGATTACTTATCAATTTTAGAAACAAATGAAGATAAACAAGAAGAGTATAAAGTTTTATCATCATTATTTGAAATGGATAATAACTTAAGAATTGTCGTGAATTTAAAACTGAATATTAATAAGAAAGCAATTGCAAATCAAATTATTCGCTATAAAGATGCATTTAAACTGCCAGTAGGTGCTATTTGTTGTCCATATATTATATATGGAATGTTTGAAAATGAACAAAAAGCTATTTTATGGATGTATGGAGATAAAGAAGAATATATTTTCGCAAAAGCATTGTATTATGTTATCAGTGAACCTGAAAACGAGTATGAAGGCACACGTAATGAGTTTATCGCAATGAGTATGAATACAGATTCATTATTTGATAGATTAAAAAGTGTCCATACATTTTTGATAGAAGGTAAAAAAGCAGGTGTTGTACAACGTCATTTAGATCATGAAGTATTTGAAAGTTATGAGAAAATGTATCAATTAGCGAACCAAATGGCAACTTATCAAAAAGACAATGTGAAAGAAATTCTAAAAGCTGCAACATCTTATGAAGATTGTATTTATCAAATTATTGTGAAGTGGTTTTTATTAAAAAAATTCTCCTATGTGCAATATATGATGAATAAAACAACATTACAAAAAGAACATGAAGGTAATGTGAAAAAACAAAGACAAGTTGCAAAAGAAAAAAGTGATGCTATTCAGTTTATTTCATTTACAGAACTTTGGAAACTGACGAAAACACTATAAAAAAGTATACAGATATCGATTTGATATCTGTATTTTTGTATACAATAAAACCCCCAGCTAGGCTGGGGGTCTCAACAGGCTTTAGCGGAGAGATAATGAAAAAAACTCCATGATATAA
>CAJFOG010000060.1 GCA_904395785.1 uncultured Eubacterium sp.
ATTATATCATGGAGTTTTTTTCATTATCTCTCCGCTAAAGCCTGTTGAGACCCCCAGCCTAGCTAGGGGTTTTATTGTATACAATAAAAGGTTATCAAGCAATAACCTTTTATTATATACTTTGAGTTAAGGCTTTTAAACCTTCTAAATTAAATTCTTTTACACTTGTAAAATAATTTTGATTTAGATTTTAAATATAGCATAAAAAGTCAATATACATAAATTACCGTTATATTGACTTTTTTATTCATCTTTTATTAGGCGTTCATTTCTACTAAACTTATGTTTTCCACATGTTCATATGAAATAATAGGCTGAAGCCCATAAACCACATTAGTAATTACATATTTACCTTTATTCACAAATACTTCTATAATACCATTATCAATATACGCATCTATATCATATTGTCCATGTAATTTTGGAGTCTCAAAATGTACTGCTTTTATATCACAGTCTACAAACACATCACTTCTATCTGCTATAAGTTTATCATCTTCTACATATAGTTTATATCCACCAATATTTATACTTCCTTGTGCTGTTAAACTTGCCTGCATTCGCACAGGTTTATCTAAAGTAAATTCATCACATGATATTTCTTTTTTAAATTCATTGTTGATATATTCTGGTATCGAAAACATTACATTTTCATCTTGAATGTGGATAACTCTTGGTAATGTCATCATTCCAATCCACTCTTCATGCTCAAAGGCTTTTGGCATACGCATCCATCCTATTAAGATACGGTTTCCATCTTTATCTACTGTTGTTTGTGGTGCATATATATCTAATCCTAAATCAATGTATTGATAAGTGTCTGGTACATGCATTGTACAAGTTTCTTCATCAAATTCTACTAAAGTATACACTGCATGACTTGGGTAGTTTTTTTCATCATACATAATTTGTTCAGGAGACATAATAAACATATGTCTTCCATCTACATCAAATATATCTGGACATTCCCACATATTTCCTATCTTTTCATTATAAGATCTGTTTTTATATGCCCAATTTTTTCCATCCTTACTAGTATAAAATAATACTTCTCCCACAAAGTCTTCTGCACCTGTTTTTTTAAACTTACTACCAAGTGCCATAATATATGTATCTTTATATTTCCACACTTTTGGATCTCTTGTATGTGTTTTATGACCTAGTGTTAAATCTTCAATTGGCGCAACCACTCGGCATTTATCATGAATATTATCAAATGTATATCCATCCTTACTTACTATCAATGCTTGACATGCTTCAAATCCATCATCACCCTCAGGTTTATGTATATTTTCTTCATTAGTTTTTAAATATTTTACACCTGTATAGTAAAGATACAACTCATCATCTTTTATTAAAGCTGTTCCTGAAAAACAGCCATTTTTATCAAATTCTTTACTAGGATATAATGCAATTGGATGATGTGTAAAATGTAATAAATCTTTACTAGTTACATGTCCCCAATGCATTGTTCCCCATTGTGTGTCATAAGGAAAATACTGATAAAATAAATGATATTCTTCTTTATAATAAATAAATCCATTTGGATCATTAATCCAATTTCTTAATGCAGTCATGTGTATATGTGGTCTATTCATAATCTCTCTCCTCACTTAAAATATTGTTACCTGTCTGAACATCAAAGAAATGTACTTTGTTCGCATTGAACACAAACTTAAATGTCTCACCAATATATTTTACATCTTCTTTTCCTACTCTCGCAACCATATCTGTATTGCCTATTTTAAAGAATAAGTTATTTTCATTTCCCATTATTTCTGTATGTTCTATAATAGATGTGAAAATATTTTGTTCAAACAATTCTAAATTTAAGTTATCTAATTTAATATCTTCTCCTCGAACTCCCATTAAAAGTTTTCCACTTTTTCCATTCATTTTTTTCACAACACCTTCTGGTAATACAAACTCACTACCATCTTCTAAAATAACTGTACTTCCATTTACTTCAACTTCTAAAAAATTCATTTGGGGAGATCCAATAAAACCTGCGACAAATTTATTATCAGGTTGATTATACAACTCCATAGGTGTTCCTATTTGTTGGATAATGCCATCTTTCATCACAACAATTCTATCTGCCATTGTCATAGCCTCTACTTGATCATGTGTTACATAGATTGTTGTTGCTCCTAATTGACGATGTAGTTTACTTATTTCATTACGCATATTGACTCTTAATTTTGCATCTAAATTACTTAAAGG
>CAJFOG010000061.1 GCA_904395785.1 uncultured Eubacterium sp.
CAGGGGGAACTATTGTATTGATTAGTTGTTTCATCTTTGGGTTATTATGTTTAAGAAAAAGATAAGTAAAAAAGATGCTTCAAAAGGAAGTGTCTTTTTTAGCATTTATATAATAAAAGAATAATTAACGATATTTATTTGAGAGGGGATATAAATTTTGAACTAAATGTCATACTTTATAAAGAGGTATTCGTATATGAATATTTATAATATAAACGTATTGAATATTCTAAGTCTAGTTATTATTAAGAATAACAATTAGAATGAATGGAAAAGAAGATGAAAAATCTTTATATTTATTCATCATTATGTGTGGCGTAATGTCTGAGTTGTTTTGAGGTTAGTGTTCGACTTATCTTTACCTACAATATAGATAGTTTTTTCTTATTGGTTGCCTTATTTTCTATAATCTGAATTGTGATTAATATGATGTAGATATTTCAATGCTGTAATTATGAAAAAGAAAGAGAAAGCGTTGTCAAACACACTTGTTAAAAAATTATCTAATCTATAAAGATAATCTATAGATATTGTGAATAAATTAACTTTTTTAAGATTTAAAAACATGTTATAGTAATATCAAAGATAAAATTTGGAGGTATTTGTATGAGCGGAGTTGTGGATTTTATTTGTGAACATAAGGTTGTAGTTATTTGTCGTGGAGTATATGGTAAAGAGTTAATTCAGACAATTGATGCGCTATATAAAGGTGGTGTTCGATTGGTTGAGGTAACATTTGATCAAAAAGATCCTAATGGTATTGAAAAAACAATGGGAGCGATTCAAACGATTAAGGAAAATTTCCCAGAAATTAAAGTAGGTGCAGGTACAGTTACAAAAATTGAGCATGTAGAGGCTACAAAACAAGCAGGAGGAGAATTTTGCTTATCTCCAGATGTGAATGTAGATGTTATTCAAGCTACGAAACAAGCTGGATTAGTATCAATTCCTGGGGCAATGACACCTACCGAGATTTTAAAGGCACACCATGCAGGAGCTGATATGGTGAAAATATTTCCTGCAGGATATTTAGGATTAAATTATTTAAAAGATATTAAAGGTCCGATTAATCATGTAAAATTCTTAGCAGCGGCAGGTGTAAAGGAAGAAAACTTTAAAGAATTCTTAGAAGCAGGATATAGTGCGGCAGGAATCAGTACAAGATTAATTGATAAAAAAGTAATCGCAGATAAAAACTTTGAAGAATTAACGAATAGAGCTAAAGTATTTACTGAGATTGCACATTCTGTGAAATAAATTGCGATGTAAACCAATGTATTAATAAGCATTGGTTTTTTTAGACAATCGCTTACTTACATAAATCGCAAGACCAATTTTTATAATATCAGGAATTATAAAAGGATAAACACAAATAGTAAAAACAAAGAAAATAGATGCTGTATGTGTTTGATTATATAGAAAGAAAAACCAGAATGATCCAAATAAATAACATATACATAAACTAACAAATGCTAGAATTGCATAATATATAGTATTGTTTTTCCAAATAGGTTTTGTGATAAAAAGAAATATCATAGAAGGAATAAATCCTAATAAATAACCTCCAGTTAATCCCAATAAATGATGAATTCCACCTTGGAAATTAGCAAAGACAGGAAATCCTAAAAATCCCATGAGAAGATAACATAAAAGACATATAAATACATCATACATAGAACATAATAAAGGTAATAAAAAAAGGATGAATGTTTGTAAGGTAAAAGGTATTATTGTAGGTATGCTTATCCAAGAACATAATATAAATATGGCGATCATAAGACTGATTTTAGAAATAGTTTTTATAGGCATAATGACTACCTCCTTTTCTTACAGTATATCTAAAATTATTTGATTGTCAATATAAAAGCCGTACATAATGTACGGCATATTAGGCATTATCAAATTGCTCTACCATAGATGTACAGTGAGGACATCTTGTTGCGTTAATGTGGATACTACTTTTACAGTAAGGGCATTCTTTTTCTGTTACTTTTTCCTCTTCTTCTTGTTTTTTACTTCCTAATGATACTAAGGAATTAATAATTTTCAAAAGGCAGAATAAAATAAAAGCCATAATAAAGAAGTTACATAAAGACGATAAAAATGCACTAAGTAATCCTGCAATTTCTTGTAAATTGTATACTTTACTTCCTGTAAGAAAATTCAGAATTGGCTGTATTAAGTTATCTGTTAATGATTTTACAATTCCTGAAAATGCACTTCCGATGATAACACCGACTGCCATATCCATCATATTTCCACGTAAGGCGAAAGATTTGAATTCTTCCATAAATTTTTTCATACGATACTTCCTTTCTTTTTTCTTTGTTACTATACCATATACATAGTAACAATAAAAGAAGGAATTAAAGACTTATCTTTTTCATACTTATATTTTTATGTGTTTTAGTATCTTTTCTATAATAAAAGGAGTAAACTATAGTAAAAGGAGATGATATTATGAGATTAAAAGATAAAGTAGTTGTTGTTACTGCATCTACAAGAGGTATTGGATATGCATGTGTTGTTGCGGCTGCGAAAGAAGGCGCAATCGTGTATATGGCAGCTCGCAATATAGAACTTGCGAAAACGAAAGCAGAGGAATTAAACGATCAAGGGTATTGTGTTCGTTATGTATTTAATGATGCTTCTCAAAAAGATTCATATAAAACAATGATAGAAGAAGTCATTAAAAAAGAAGGAAGAGTAGATGTATTAGTAAATAACTTTGGTACTTCAAACCCTAAAACAGACTTAGATATTGCGAATACAAAATACGAAGATTTCATAGAAACAGTAGATATGAATTTAGCGAGTGTTTTTCTAAGTTCACAAGCAGTATTGCCTTATATGAGAAAACAAGGTGGAGGAAGTATTATTAATATTTCATCAATAGGAGGTCAAATCCCAGATATTGCAAGAATTGGTTATGCTGTTAGTAAAGATGCGATTATATATTTATCAAAAAATATGGCATTACAAGAAGGAAGACATAATATACGTGTGAATGTAGTTTGCCCTGGGCAGACAGCAACAGATGCTTTATTAAATAATATGTCTTCAGAATTTCAAGCATTTTTCACAAGACACACTCCGATTCAAAGAATGGGAAAACCTGAAGAAGTAGCAGATGCTGTGATGTATTTCGCTAGTGATTTAGCTGCTTATACAACAGGACAAGTTATTGCTGTATCTGGAGGTTTTGGTATGGGAACACCAGTATTTGCAGATTTAGCAGATATGAGTGCAGATAAAAAACATTAAATAATAAGGGTATGAATTGTTCCATACCCTTATTATGTTATTAGTTTTTACGAATCGTTACTAAATTGATAAACATATCAACAGTATCTGCATTTTGATGGTTAAAGAATAAACTTTCTTTAGTATCTAATGTTGTGATTTTTTCCATATCTTCATCTGACAAAACAAAATCAAAAATATCTATATTTTCTGCCATACGATGTGGATGTATTGATTTTGCTAAGGCTACAATATCTCTTTGCATTAACCAACGTAGAATAACTTGTGCAATTGTTTTATGATAACGTTGTCCAATTTCTTTTAGTACTGGATGGTTGAACATATCTTGCTTACCTTCTCCAAAAGGTGCCCATGCTTCCATTTGTACGTTACGTTTTACCATTTGTTGTTGCGCTTCTATTTGTTGATGAAAAGGATTTGTTTCTATTTGATTTACATGTGGTGCAATCTCATGAAACCCAACCATATCAGCTAAGCGATCAGGTGCAAAGTTACTTACACCAATTGCCTTAATTTTACCTTCTTTGTATAATTCTTGAAGTGCTCTATAAGCTCCATAATAATCATTAAATGGTTGATGTAGTAATACTAAATCAATATAGTCAACTTTTAATTTTTCCATAGACGTTAATACGGATTGTTTTGCTTTCTCGTATCCATAGTTATCGATCCATACTTTTGTTGTAATAAATAACTCTTCTCTTGGAATACCACATTTATGAATAGCATTTCCTACTTCTTCTTCATTACAATAAGATTGTGCAGTATCAATATGACGATAGCCAATTTTAATTGCTTCTAATACGCATTGTTCACATTCTTCTTTTGAAATTTGAAATACTCCAAATCCTAGTTTAGGCATTTTTACTCCATTACGCAAAATCACATATTCCATATTTATTCCTCCTTGACAATTCGTTTCTACCAGAATACAATCTGATTATACTTGTCGGTAGTTACTACCGGTCAATAGATTTTTTAATAAAAGTATTTAAAGGAGATGATAATGTGTATTCAATGAAGGAAGTATGCGAATTAACAAATCTTACATATGAAACTTTGAAGTACTATTGTAATGAAGAATTAATTCCAAATGTAAAAAGAGATCATAGAAATTATCGAATATTTGATGATATGGATGTAGAATGGATTAAAAGTTTATCTTGTTTAAAGAAATGTGGTATGAAAATTTCTGAAATGAAACATTATGTTGACTTATGTTTTATAGGGGATGATAGTATTAAGGAAAGAAAGCAAATGTTGGATGAAAAAAAACATAAATTATTAAAACAAATGAATGAGATACAAGATTGTCTAGTATTTATTGATGAAAAGCAAAAATATTATGATGAATTGTTAGAAAAAAAGTAAGATTATGATAAATTTATAAAAATTTAGAAAAATGACTTGATTTTATTTGAAAAACAATGTATACTAACGTTGTTAGTGTTGCCACCAACTTATTTTCTTCCCCCACCCATATAGGTAAGTTGGTATATCTTCCCCCAGATTGGTAACACTAACACTTTTTTTATACTCTGTCGAATGGCGGAGTTTTTTTTTATGCATTTTTTTAGAAAAGAGTGTTATGATAATATCAAGTAGAAAAGGTGGTGATTGTATGGATATAAAGGAAAGAGTTTTTTTAGAATTATCGTTACTATCGTACTTTCCTTATCCTTATATAGGATGTAGTGTTTCTGAAATGATTGAGTATATACGTTTGGATAATACAAACTTTGAACGAGAAGAATATCGAAGAAATAAAGAGATGGCAGAAGGGATTGATGATGATTGTTATGATACGATATATTTATATGATGTTATAGATGACAATGCATCAAGTGGAGTAGTGTGTTATGTTTTTTTATATTTTGATTATATTATCTTTTGTTTTCGAGGAAGTGAAGAATTATGTGTTAATGAAACAGATTGGCAAGATTGGATAGATAATTTTGCTATGTTTTTAAATAAACCTACCCACCAACAGTTATATGCCTTAACTATATTGTATCAATTTTCTAATGATAAAAAGTTTTATTTATGTGGGCATTCTAAAGGCGGAAATATGGCACAGTTTTGTGCCTTAACAATGATGGATACATATTTAGAAAATTTAGAGGGTGTATATAGTTTTAATTCGTGC
Organism: uncultured Eubacterium sp.; assembly: GCA_904395785.1. Taxonomy (GTDB): domain Bacteria; phylum Bacillota_I; class Bacilli_A; order Erysipelotrichales; family Erysipelotrichaceae; genus Amedibacterium. The sequence continues at coordinate 5,411 of CAJFOG010000061.1, forward strand.
GGTATGCAGAAGGGGATTTGTGATACTTATGTACACCGTTTAAAGGATGAAAATTTCCAACATAAACTTTATATTTATGAAAATGAATATGACTGTATATCTTCTGTATTTACTCACTTATGTTCACCAATTGTGATAGCATCATCAATGCCTTGTCATACAATCAATGATTATTATCATAATCATTACTTATATACCGTTGTAAAAGATCATGAAGGATTAAAAAGAGTACAGAAAAAAGATAGATTACCTATACTACTGGAATACTTGATGCAACTATTTGTAAAATATCATTCTAAAGAATGGTTTGAAAAATTTGTGGTAAAAATAAATGAATATTTTAATAGTAACTTACCACTACAAGACCTATGTCAGATTATACAGTATCAAATAGAATGTGCTTTTCCAAAAATGAGTAATCTATCATTGGATGAAATATTAGATACCTCTATACAAGATTTATGGAAAATAGATAATATCATGATATTAATAAAAATGTTGTGTGGAAAGCATAATGTATAAAGGGTTGCAAATTAAAGTTGTTTCTAGTATTCTAATAATAGAATATTAAAGGAGTGATAAGATGCCTTTAAGACATGGAATATTAGGGTTATTGAATTATAAAGACATGACCGGATATGAAATCGATAGACATTTTAAATCTGCAATTGCATTTTTTTGGTATGCACAAACTTCACAAATATATAAGGAACTCGCAACTTTAATGAAATATGAGTTTGTTGGTTGTGAGATAGTGTATCAAGAAGATAAACCGAATAAAAAAGTTTTTCATATTACAGATAAAGGTAGGTTAGAGTTAGATCGTTGGTTATCTAAAACAGATTTAACCGATATGATGAAATATAAAAATCCATTATTAGTTAAAATTTTCTTTGCGAGTGAAATTGATGTTGACCAAACGATGCGTTTATTGGAGAAATATATTAAAGAATGTTCAGAAGTAATCGAACGAATGAATGAAGATGTTAATAAAATAGGAGAATATGAGAAAAGTATTGGGCGTGAAAATGAGTCATTTTATTGGGGTATGACAATGACATATGGATTAATGTACTACCAAAATGAAATTAAATGGGCAAACTGGTGTATAGATAAATTAAAAGAAAGAATTAAATAAAGAGGTGTTATTATGAAGAAGATTACTAGCTTTTGTATAGATCATGATATTTTAGGTAAGGGAATGTATGTATCTAGAATTGATCAGGATGTAGTTACATATGACTTACGTATGGTTGTACCTAATCAAGGTGTATATTTAGATAATGATGGATTACACACTTTTGAACATTTATTCGCAACTTATGTAAGAAATACTTCTTATAGCGATAATGTAGTATATGTGGGTCCTATGGGCTGTCGAACAGGTTTTTATTTTTTGACACGTGATCGTATTTCTTATAGTGATGCGATAGCATTAGTTCAAGATACTTTAGCGTTTATCGCAGCATTTGAAGGAGATATACCAGGTGCACAATTACCAAAGGAATGTGGAAATTATTTAGACCATAATTTAGAAAAAGCAAAGCAATATGCGAAAGATTATGCCGAAGTATTAAAAGGTTGGACACAAGAACAATTAAAGTATCCAGAATAATAAAGGAGTTTACGAAAGTAACTCTTTTTTTGTGGTATACTTTATGTAAAGAGGTGATGAAATGAGAAAAGAATTGCCAATCGGAATAAGTAATTATAGGGAAGCAAAAGAAGAAAAAAGATACTATATTGTGGATAAATCCAAAATGATAGAAGATTTTTTGAAATCAGGAACAAAAGTAACATTAATCACAAGACCAAGAAGATTTGGGAAGACATTGAATATGAGTATGATGGCAGAGTTTTTTGATGTGACAAAGGATAGTAAAGATATATTTGAA
>CAJFOG010000062.1 GCA_904395785.1 uncultured Eubacterium sp.
ACAAGCAAGGTTTTATTTCCTTGCTTGGCTATAAGTATAGTATAATGTAATGTGTAAAATATGTTTTAATTATGTAAAAATATGTGATAAAAATTGAAGGTTTAATATAGTAGTTGAAAGAGTTAGTTTAATTTGTTAGGATGTAAGTATGAGGTGGATATTATGATTAAAATTACAGAATTTAAAGATCCGTTGTTGTTAGCATTAACAATTGCGCAAGATGAAAAAAAAGTAAAACTGTTATGGATGATGGAGTCTAGGAAGTTAGAACTAACACAGTTTCGTCAAAAATTGAGATGGCATAGTGATGTGTTAATTGAGGAGCTACGACAATTAACTGAACTTGGTTTAGTATCAAGAGTGATACATTTAAAAGAAAAACCGGTACGAGTGGAATATGCGTTAAGTAATCGAGGGGCTTTATATTTAAAGTGCTTGCGTAATATGAAAAAAGCAGGTACGCAACTAATGATTGATTACGGATTAAAACAACAATTAATAGATGATGGGTATCTTGAAGAAGTATAAAAGGCGCTTTTTGCGCCTTTTATAGTGAATATAATATTTACAAATCTTCTTTATAATCTAACATTGTGACAATTAATTGTATGCTTTTTAAAAATGTTTTTTGTTTTTCTTTGGGTATTTTACGAAATTCATGTAGGAGTTTCATTTCTAAATCATTTTGAATGAGTAAGTCTAAGTTGCCTGTTTTTTGACATTCTAATAAATGCATTATATCAATATCTAATATGTTGCATAATTTTGATAGTGTTTCTAAGTTAGGAAAGTTTACATCGTTACAATAATTTGAAATTGTTCTTTGATCTAGTCCCATTTGATCAGCTAATTCTTTTTGACGAATGTCTTTACTTATCATTTTAGCTTGAAGAAATCCTCCTATTTTTAACATGTGTAACACCTCTCTCTTATTAAAGTATAAATTAAAATAGGGTTATCTTGCCATGATACCATGAATTATGGTAAAAAAATAACATCCATATATATTGATATTTTTATGAATGAAAACTTTTTTACTATAATATGGTATACTAACTATATGGAGGTGTTCATTTATGAAAACAGTATTAGATCATACAAAAGCTCATCAAAAATATTTTGAAGAGATGACAAAGATTCCTCATGGTTCTTATCAAGAAAAAGCATATGCAGATTATTTAGAGGAGTTTGCGAAGCAACAGGGACTTCGCTATATTAGAGATGAATTACACAATGTTATTATATATAAGGAAGCATCACAAGGGTATGCAGATCATCCTAGTGTAATTTTACAAGCGCATACAGATATGGTTTGTGAGAAAAATAAAGACGTTGTATTTGATTTTGAAAAGGACCAATTACAATTAAGAATACAAGATGGTTATTTGTATGCGAATGGGACAACATTGGGTGCAGATGATGGTGTAGGAGTTTCTTATATGCTTGCGATTTTAAGTGATGATACGTTATCACATCCTGCCTTAGAGTGTGTATTTACTGTACAAGAAGAAGTTGGATTATTTGGGGCAATGGCATTAAAGAAAGAGTATTTTCAATCTAAGCGTATGATTAATTTAGATGATGAGGGGGAAATTTCTACATGTACAACATCAGCAGGTGGAGTAAATGTTTTACTTTCTAGAAAAGTTGTATCTTCTTCATGTGAAAAACAAGGGTATCGACTTAGTATTCGTGGATTACAAGGAGGGCACAGTGGTGCTGCCATTCATTTGGAAAGAGGAAATGCGAATAAATTATTAGTACGTGTTTTATATGCTATTTATGAACAGTATGGATTACAGTTTGTATCATTTGATGGAGGAATTAAAGATAATGCGATTCCTAGGGAAGCAGATGCTATTTTTGTATGTGATGCTAGCAAAGAGCAGATTGATGTTATTGTTTCATCATTTGAAAAAATATTAAAAGAGGAATTGGCGTTTAGTGATAGAAATGTATCATTAATGTTAGAATCAACTTCTGTATCATATGTTGTTTCACAAGAAGATAGTGATAAAATCATGCAATTATTGCTTGTATTACCAACAGGTATGCGTCATCGTAGTATGCATATTGAAGGGTTGACAATGGCTTCTAGCAATATGGCGATTGTATCGTTAAATGATGAAGAAATTTATGTAAATTGTTCTGTACGTGGTGGTATGGAGTCATATGTTGATATGCAAGCAAATGAGATTGTTGTATTGGCAAAAGCTTTTGGATTTGTATCTAAATTAGAAGCGCGATATCCTGCTTGGAGTTTTGTGAAAGATAGTGAATTACGTAATATTATGCAAAGTGTGTGTCAGAATGTAATGCATCAAGAGTTAGGGTTAATGGCAATGCATGGAGGATTAGAATGTGGGGTATTTAAAGCATTAATTCCAGATTTAGATATTGTTACATTAGGTCCTAAAATGTATGATATTCATACACCAAATGAACATCTGGATTTAGCAAGTTTTGATCGCACATTTACTTTTTTGGTACAATTTTTAAAGTGTTTATAAAAGGTGTAAATGCACCTTTTTTCTAAATGTTGAAATAATGGAAATTCATTGATGAAAGATAGTGTGGTTGTGGTATAATAGAATAGTATATGTGTATCACGATTGTTTTATGAACACATACTGTAAAAGAAAGGACGAATAGAAATGATTGTTCGCTCAATAGATGCTATTATTCGTATGTTAGATGCGGATTATATAGAAAATGGTAATATAGAAGAAAAAATTAAAGGGGTTTGCATTGATTCTCGTAAGGTTGTGGAAGGGAATTTATATATCCCGATTCGTGGTGTTCATCATAATGGGCATGTTTTTGTGCAACAAGCGATTGATAATGGGGCACGTGCTGTTTTGTGGGAGAAAAAGGAAACATTACAACCTCCTAAAGATGTCGTAGTTATTTTAGTTGATGATACGACAAAGGCTTTGGCTCAACTAGCGAAAGCATATCGTCATCAATTAAAAATGAAAGTTGTGGGAATTACAGGTAGTAACGGTAAAACAAGTACAAAGGATATGCTTGCCTCTGTATTGAAACAACGTTATTTGACGCAAAAAACATTAGGAAATTTTAATAATGAAATTGGTGTTCCTTTAACACTTTTAAGTTTTAATGAGCATGTGGAAATTGGTGTTGTAGAGATGGGAATGGAAAACTTACATGAGTTATCTTATTTATCTCATCTTGTAAATCCGGATATTGCGTTAATTACAAATGTTGGAACAGCACATCTTGAAAATTTAAAGACGATGGATAATATTGCGAAAGCAAAAGTTGAAATTGTAGATGGGTTACATCCTCAAGGATTATTCCTATATAATGGTGATCAAGAGCTATTGGTACATACGGTAAAAATGTCACAAATTGCTGGAAGTATTGGCATTCGTACATTTGGTTGTAAAGAAAGTAATGATGTTGTTGTGTCGAATGTACGACAAACGATGCATGGATTAAGTTTTCAATTAAATCATGATGAGTTTCATTTAGATATGTTAGGAAAGCATCAAGCAGTGAATGCAGCAAGCGTGTATATGGTAGCCAGAGCACTTGGTTTAACAAATGAAGAAATTCAAGCTGGATTTTTAAATATCGAGAAAACAGGACTTCGCAATGAGGTGGTTCATTGTGGAAATTGTTTGATTTTGAATGATTCTTATAAGTCAAATCCACAAAGTGCATTGGCTGCGATGGATACGATGGAGGCATTTGATATACCTTATAAAATTGCTGTATTAGGAGATATGTTAGAGCTTGGTGATACTAGTGATAAGATTCATTATGATTTAGGAAAAGATGTGGGTCGTTATCATGTGCAAGAAGTCTTAACAATTGGAGATATGGCACGTTATATTACACAAGGTGTATGGAATCATACAAATACGATAAAAGTAAAGCATTTTAGTGATCAACAGTCTTTACAAGCGTATTTACAACCTTATCTTACACAAGAGTGTATGCTACTTGTGAAGGGTTCTCGTGGTATGAAGTTAGATGTACTTGTAGAAGAGTTAGTGAAAAGTATATAAGAGGTAATAATATGGAAAAAATAAAATTAGCAGTTGTGTTTGGTGGAAATTCTAGTGAATATCCGGTTTCTTTGCATTCAGTAGAAAGTGTACTTTGTTCATTGGATGAAAATAAATATGAGGTTACTTGTATTGGAATTAATCGTGAAGGTGCTTGGTTTGTATATGAAGGTGATGTAGAAAGTATTGGAAATGATACATGGCAAAATGCAAATTGCACACCTTGTGTATTATCTTGTTCAACATCTCAAAAAGGTATTTTAAAATTAAAAGATGATGGATCTTATGAATTAGTAGAGATTGATTGTATTTTCCCAGTATTACATGGTAAAAATGGGGAAGATGGTACAATTCAAGGGTTATTTGAATTAAGTGGAATCCCATATGTTGGTTGTAAGCATATGAGTAGTGCAGTGTGCATGGATAAGGAAATGACGCATATTATATTAGAGAGTGCAAAGATTCCTTGTGCTCCATACATGTGTGTATATGAAGAAGAAAATATGAATTATGCGAAAATTTTTGAAGAAGCAAAAGAAAAACTAGGATTACCATTGTTTGTGAAACCTGCGAATGCTGGTAGTAGTTTTGGGATTCATAAGGTAAGTGGATTTGATAGTTTTGAAGCAGATTTAAAAGATGCTTTTTTCCATGATGGGAAAGGAAAAGTTATTTTGGAAACAACAATTGAAGGGTTTGAGATTGGTTGTGCAGTGATGGGGAATAAAGAGTTGTTTGCTGGTAGTGTAGATGAAGTTGAAACAAGTGCTCCATTTTTTGATTATGAAGGAAAATATCATATGCAAGATTCACAAATTCATTGTCCTGCTCGTATAGATGAAACTTTATTTGAAGAGGCTCGTAGTTTAGCAAAAAGAGCATATAAAGCATTAAATTGTTCAGGTATGACACGTGTGGATATGTTTGTGCAACCAAACCATACATTAGTTGTGAATGAGGTAAATACAATTCCAGGATTTACTGCAACTTCCCGTTATCCATCTATGATGAAAGAAGCAGGAATTGAGTTTACAATATTATTAGATAAGTTAATTGCGTATGCAATGGAATAAAAAAGAGGTGTAATGTGGCATGCTGGAATGTAAAAGTAGAGCATGGATGGAAATAGATACGACAAAAATTGCGCACAATGTAGAAGAAATTAGAAAATTAATTCCGAAGAAAACAAAAATCATGGCAATCGTAAAAGCGAATGCATATGGTCATGGTGATGTTGTGATTAGTAAAGAATTAATTAAATGTGGTGTTGATTTTTTTGGAGTGAGTAGTGTAGATGAAGCTATCTCATTACGTGAAGCTGGTATTACTTGTGATATTTTAATTTTAGGTTATACACCACCTATGCATTTTCATTACGTTTTAAAACATAATCTTATTCAAACTTTTTTCTCCTTAGAATATGCACAAAAAGCAGCAGCTTTTGCACAAAGTCAACAAACGATGATGAGAGGTCATGTGAAAATAGATACAGGGATGTCTCGCTTAGGTGTTATTTGCCAAGATCATGAATATCACATAGATGATGTTTTACGTATTTATACAATGGCTGGCTTACAGGTTGAAGGAATCTTTTCTCATTTTAGTGTGAGTGATGATTTATCTAAGAAAAATGAACTATATACAAAGCATCAAATTATCTTATTTGATAGAGTATTAGCTGATGTGAAAAAAGCAGGAATTCATCCAGGAGTTACGCACTTACAAAATAGTTATGGAATTTTAAATTATCCAGAATTAGCATATGATTATGTGCGTCCAGGGTTGTTGTTTTTGGGTGTTACAAGTAATGATGCTTTAGAAATACGTACAAATCCTTCTTTTTTACCAATTATGCAACTAAAGGCAAATGTATCTTTAGTAAAAACGATACAGCCAAATGTTAGTGTTAGTTATGGTCGAAATTATTGTAGCAAAGATGTTAGAAAGATAGCGACAGTATCCATTGGTTATGCGGATGGTTATCCAAGGGCTGTTTCTAATATTGGTGCAGAAGTTTTGATTCATGGGCAACGTGCAACTATTATTGGGAATATATGTATGGATCAATTGATGATAGATGTTACACATATTGATCAGGTAAAAGAAGGAGATGTGGTCACCCTTATTGGTGAAGATCAAGGAGCTTTTTTAGCAGTAGATGAACTGACTAGATGGGCAAAAACAATTAATAATGATACACTTTGCTTTTTTAAGGGAAGAGTTCCAAGAATATATAAATCAGAATAGTAAAAAAGAACTAAGATATTTTTAGTTCTCTTTTTTTATAAGATATTGTAAAATATAAGTATTCAATTTGAGAATAGGAGATGGATAAATGGAAAAAAAATCATATTATGCATTAGATATAGCAAAGTATATATGTGCTTTTTTCGTAATTACTGTACATACTGCACCATTTGCGGATATTAATACTAGTTTACATATGTGGGTTACACAAATACTCGCAAGAACAGCAGTACCTTTATATTTTATAATTGCTGGTTATTTGTTTTTTAGTAAAATAGATACGCAAAGAGAATGGAATGATCAAGTAAATATATATCGTTTAAAACGGTATTCGATAAGAATATTCACTATTTATGGAATATGGTCATTGATTTATTTTCCCATTCGTTTATTTGGGTTATATCAAGCAAATTTTTCGTTAGATTCTATTCTTGGGTTTGTTCGTGATATTTTATTTTTGGGAACATATTATCATTTGTGGTTTCTTCCAGCATTAGTTATAGGCTTATGTATTGTTTACTTTTTACGTAAGTGGTGCACAATTAAGCAAATAATTATATATAGTTTATGCTTATATTTTATAGGAATGGGATTTAATATATATTTACCATTATTAGAAGGTATACCTATATTATCTACAATATGTCAAGTGTACCAAAAAGTATTTGTAACGACTAGAAATGGTTTCTTTTTTGCACCAATTTTTATAGCATTAGGGGCATATTATGCCAATATACAAATATCTTTACGCTATTCTTTAAAGAAATCTTTTGTCATATGTGTAGGTGCTTTACTATTGTTTATTATAGAAGCATGTTTATTACAAAGTCATCGATTATTAACGGATAATACATGTATGTATGCATCACTATTAATATTTTGTCCAAGTATTTTATTAGTGTTGCTTCAATTACATCTTCGTAAACGAAAGATATATACTTATATGCGTAAAACATCTTTATTAATTTATGTGTCTCATTTGCTATTTATTATTCTTTGTGATAAAGTGTTGCCAGATTTATCATTGTGGGAAGTATGTTTATTTAGTTCATTGTGTTCGATTATATTTTCTACAATGATTTATGTAGGTGCAAAAAAATTTAAAATATTGGAAATATTGTGTTAAAAGAGGATGGTAGTAATGATAAGAGTTCAACAAGTGAAACTTGGTATAGATGAAAATTTGGAATTAATGCCAAAAAAATTGGCAGAAAAATTAGGAGTAGGAGTAGCACAAATTAAAGAATGGCATGTTGTAAAAGAAAGTATTGATGCTAGAAAAGAACATGATTTACATTTCACATATACGATAGATTGTGCTGTGGAGAATGAAAAAGAGATTTTAAAAAGAATAAAAAAAGATGTGAGTGTGGCAACACCTTATGTGTATCATGCACCAGAACCTGGAGTTGTTGGTTTAAAAGATCGTCCTGTTGTGGTAGGGTTTGGGCCTGCTGGTATGTTTGCGGCTTTATTACTAGCACAACAAGGGTTTAAGCCAATTGTGTTAGAACGTGGAGAATGTGTGGAAGATCGTATTAAAAGTGTAGAGGCTTTTTGGGAAAGAGGAAAATTAAATCCAAACAGTAATGTACAATATGGGGAAGGTGGAGCTGGTACATTTAGTGATGGAAAATTAACAACGAGAGTCAAAGATCCGCGTGTACAAAAAGTGTTAGAAGAGTTTGTACGCTTTGGAGCACCCAAAGATATTTTATATGCAGCACACCCACACATTGGTACAGATAAATTAAGAGGAATTGTGAAAAATCTAAGAGAAGAAATTATTCGCTTAGGTGGGGAAATTTGCTTTTTGGAACAACTACAAGATGTTGAGATAATACAAGGTAGATTATGTTCGATTACAACACAACATCGTAAGATAAATTGTTCACAGATGATTTTAGCTATTGGTCATAGTGCAAGAGATACGATGCATATGTTGATGAAGCGAGGAATGTATATCGAACCGAAAGCATTTGCGATTGGTGCACGTATCGAACATCCACAAGAAGTAATTAATAAAGCACAGTTAAAATCAAATGCAGGTCATCCAAGATTAAAAGCAGCAGAATATCGTTTAACGCATCAAGCCAATAATGGAAGAGGTGTTTATACATTTTGTATGTGTCCAGGTGGATATGTGGTACCATCAGCCTCCATGGAAGGTGGCGTGGTAGTGAATGGGATGAGTGAGCATGCACGTGATGGGAGAAATGCGAATAGTGCATTACTTGTCCAAGTTAGACCTGAAGATTATGGGAATACTCCAGAAAAAGCAATAGAATTTCAAGAAACTATTGAAAGAAAAGCTTTTGAAGTTGGTGGAAGAAATTATCGTGCTCCTGCACAATTAGTAGAAGATTTTTTAGCACATCGTGCATCGACAAAGATAAAAGAAGTGGAGCCAAGTTATGCACTAGGAGTAACGCTTTGTGATTTACATGATATTTTACCATCCTATGTATGTGAAGCATTAGAAGATGGGATTAAAGGATTAGATAAAAAATTAAAAGGTTTTGCGATGGGATGTGCAATCTTGAGTGGTGTAGAAACTAGAAGTAGTTCACCAATTCGTATTGTAAGAAGTAAAGAAGCATGTATGAGTACAAATGTAGAAGGTGTATATCCTTGTGGAGAAGGTGCTGGATATGCCGGTGGTATTGTATCTGCGGCAATTGATGGATTACGATGTGCAGAGCATATCATATCTATGTATCATTTGATTGATGAAGAAGTTTGACAGTTTATTTCATATGAACTGTCTTTTTTTTGTTATAAGTAGAGTATATACTGCATATTTTGGTTATAAGAAGGAGGTTGTATGATGAGTAAGAAGTGTAAAATTATAGTTTGCAGTATTATAATTGTTGTAATAGGATTTATTTTATACGCAATATATGGATTAATGTTATATTTTGGTGTATTTGCACCTAGATTTGTATTAAAAGGAGATTCTCATATTGTCATTGAAGCAAAACAAGAATATATTGATGAAGGTGTGAAAGCAGTGTATAGGGGAAAAGATTTATCAGATGAAGTTACGATTAATAATCATATAGATATTCATAAAGTAGGAACATATAAGGTTGAATATTCATGGGATAAATATCAAAAACGTATCACAAGAATTGTAGAGGTAAAAGATACAAAAGCTCCTAACATTGAATTGAAAGGCGAAGCTAAAGTAAGAGTATTTGAGAATGGATCATATGAAGAAAAAGGGTATCAGGCAAGTGATGATGTGGATGGGAATCTTACAAGTGTTGTGGAAGTGAAAAATAATATTGATTTTACAAAGAAAGGTGTATATGAAATTAGTTATACGGTAGCAGATAAAAGTGGAAATAAGCAAAAAGTAACACGTGAAGTGGAGGTATGCGCAGATCCTACGAATATACGTTTACAATATGCACACGATGCGTATGATAATGCGATGGAAGAATGGTGGTTTGTGAAAAGTGTTGATCATCAACGGACAACAGCAGCGATGGATGAAAGCTTATTAAAAACATATGATGCATATTTTCAAGGAAATGATGAGAAAGTTATATATTTAACATTTGATGAAGGTGGGAGTGATATTACGTATATTAAAGAGATTGCGGAAGTGTTAAATAAGCATGATGTAAAGGCTACATTTTTTCTTACAAGAAACTATATTCGTATGGAAAAAGAATTTATGAAAGAACTTGTAGCAGCAGGACATTTGATTGCGAATCATACATGGCATCATTATGATATGACAACATTAGCAAATGAGCAGCGTATTGATGATTTTGTCTTAGAGATTACAGAAACAGAAAAAACATATATGGAAGTAGTTGGTGAACCAATGAAAAAAATATTTAGATTCCCAAAAGGTGGGGGAAGTGAGCGAGCATTAAAAATTATGCAAGACTTAGGTTATCGTACGTATTATTGGAGTCATGCTTATTATGATTTTGGAGGAGATGTTGCAAAAGAAGATACTTTAAAAACTTTAATGGATCATTATCATAATGGTGCTATTTATTTATTACATCCAAGTAATAAAGGAAATTATGAAGCAATGGATGACTTTATAACACAGATGAAAGATTTAGGGTATCGTTTTGATACAGTCGATGCGATTGGAAACTAGCATTTTTTGTAGTAATTTTGTATAATAACATCCAGGATGTGATATGAATGATAAAGAAGATATATGTAACACTTTGGGTATTATGGATGTTGTTGATTTTTTGGTTTTCATCGCAAGTTGCGCAAGATTCACAAGGCATGAGTGATCAATTATTAGCGATGATAGAGCATATGTTTCCAGTAACAAGAAGTATAGATATGATGAGATATTTAGATCATATGAGCTTTATTATTCGAAAACTTGCTCATTTTAGTGAATATGCAGTTTTAGGAGTTTTAACTGTATTATGTGCAAGAGAGTTTCAATTGAAAAATGCATATATACTAGGTTTTATTTGGAGTGTATTATATGCATGTAGTGATGAGTTTCATCAACTATTTGTACCGGGAAGATCGGGACAATTTATAGATGTTTGTATTGATAGTAGTGGGGCGTTATTTGGGATTTTATGCTTATGGTGTTGTTTATATATCAGAGAAAAATTTAGCTTGACAAAATAAATAGAGTTGTGATAAATTTAACGTAACAAAAGAATCGTAAGTAGAGGCAGCGATGCATCAGAGTAGGAGTTGGAGCTGGCAAGCAAAGAAGACTTTGAAAGGTAATCATCGCCGAAGAATAATTATTGGCGAATAATTATTCTGGGGTTATTGGGAATACCAATAACACTCCTTCATGGTATGAAGAGGAGCTATAATACATTAGATTTCGTATAGTAGGAGTCGTGTTTATAGCACGGCTCTTTTGTTTATAAAGAAGAGGAGGAGATTCAAGTGAAAAAAATTTTAAGTATCGTTATGATGTGTTTTGTATTAACAGGGTGTGTGAGTCAATCAAATGATACAAAGGGAACATTCACTGTAGGGATGGAGTGTAATTATGCACCATTTAACTGGCAAACAAGTACGCAAACTGATACAAGTGTATCTTTAGGGAGTGGAGCAGGTTATTGTGATGGATATGATGTACGTGTTGCTAGGGCTATTGCTGATTCATTAGATAAAGAGCTTGTTGTGAAAAAAATTAGTTGGGATGGATTAACACCAGCTTTAAATGCAGGTGAGATCGATGCGATTATTGCAGGGATGGGAGCGAATGAAGAGCGTGAACAAGGAATTGATTTTACAACCCCGTATTATGATTCTGATATGGTTATGGTTGTACGTAAAGATGATCAGGAAGTATTACAGTATGATGATATTCAACAGTTTAAAGGAAAAGTTGTTGTTGGACAAAAAAATACAAATTATGATACTGTAATTGATCAGATCAAAGGGGTTATACATGCGACACCAAGAGCTAGTTATCCAGAAATGGTAGTAGCCTTGCAAAAAAAAGAAGTAGATGGTATTACTGCTGAACTTCCAGTAGGTGAAAGTATTTTAATGTCAAATGATGATTTAGCCTTGGTGCACTTTGCAAAAGGAAAAAACTTTGAAATAGATACAAGTGTTTCTATTGGTTTAAAAGAAGGAACACGAGGAAATGCATTTTATAATAGTGTACAAAGCGCATTAGATAATATTGATGAGGAAACAAGACAAGGCTGGATGAAAGAAGCAAATGCAACATCATCTTCCGAAATACCAGAAGGGTTTCTTCAAAAGTCATGGTGGATTTTTACAAATAATGCACCATTGTTATGGGATGGTATAAAAAATACATTAATTTTAGCAATTTTAGGTACTGGTATTGGACTGATCGTTGGGTTATTCCTTGGAGGTATTCGTGCTGTCCAAGTAGAACAACGTGATAAATTCATTATTCGTACATTAAAAAGACTTGGACAGTGGTTTGTAAGCTTATATGTTTGGTTTGTTAGAGGAACACCGATGATGGTACAAGCGTTATTGTTTTACTATACATTACGTCCTGTATTAGGATGGACTCCATTTACAGCAGGAATTGTGATTATCTCTTTAAATACTGGGGCATATATGGCAGAAATTGTTCGTGCTGGTATTCAATCTGTAGACAAAGGTCAAGTTGAAGGAGCTAGAAGTCTTGGTATGACATCTATTCAAACAATGTATTATATTGTGTTGCCACAAGCGATTCGTAATGCATTTCCTTCCATTGGAAATGAATTTATTGTAAATATTAAAGATAGCTGTATGTTGAATGTAATCGGTGTTACAGAATTGATGTTTCAATCTAGTTCGATTGCGGGGAGTATGTTTATGTTTGAAAATACGTACCTTATTACAACAATTATGTATTTAATTTTAACAAGTGTTGCGACATTTGTATTACATGTATTAGAGAAAAAAATTGCGTTACAAACAAGATAGGAGGGTGTTTATGGGACAGAAAGAAATTATTGAAGTTTCACATTTGAAAAAACATTTTGGTGATTTAAAAGTTTTAAATGATGTAGATTTTCGTATTCATAGTGGAGAAGTTGTAACCATTATTGGTTCAAGTGGTAGTGGAAAATCAACATTACTTCGTTGCTTAAATTTATTGGAAACTCCAGATGAAGGGGAAATTTTCTATCATGGAAAAAGTATTTTAAAAGGGGAAATTGATGTAAATGAACATCGAAGTAAAGTAGGGATGGTATTTCAATCATTTAATTTATTCCATAATAAAACAGTATTAGAGAATTGTATGCTTGCGCAAATAAAAGTGTTAAAACGCAGTAAAGAGGAAGCAAGAGAAAAAGCATTACATTTCTTAAAAAAAGTTGGTATGGATCAATTTGCGCATGCCAGTAGTATGCAGTTATCTGGTGGACAAAAGCAACGTGTAGCAATTGCTAGGGCATTATGTATGGACCCTGAAGTATTGTTGTTTGATGAACCAACAAGTGCATTAGACCCTGAGATGGTACAAGGTGTATTAGATGTAATGCAACAACTAGCAAAAGAAGGATTAACGATGATAGTAGTTACGCATGAAATGCAATTTGCATATGATATTAGTACACGCATTGTCTTTATGGATAAAGGGGTTATTGCAGAACAAGGGACACCACAAGAAGTCTTTCATAATCCCAAACAACAGCGTACAAAAGAATTCTTACAACGTTATCAACAACAAAAATAAAAAAGTCGAAGTAATTTCGGCTTTTTTTATTTTTGCTTCGTATAACACTAATGAGGTGAAGAAGATGAATACTAATATAAAGGAAATACAGAAACGTCTAATAGGATTAAAAGAGTATATGAGAAAGCTTCGTTTACAAAGTGCAATTTATGATATGGAAGAAGAACAATTACAAGTGGAAGATGATATTATGGAGTATATACATTATACAAAAAGTATGATTGATTGTCGTAAGAGAATAACAGTATATGAAGATCCTATTATTTATGCGATAGATCAACAAGAAAAAGAATTAGCGAATCGTAAAAAACATCAATTTGAATGTTTATGTGTATTAAAAGCAATCTATCAGTTACCTACGATGTATAGTGAGTTATTATTAGATTATTATGTTCGTGATTTACATCGTTTTCAAATTATGCAACGTTGTGGGATTGTGGAAAGCACGTTTTATCGCCGTCATCAAAAAGCGTTAGAAAAATTAGTTGAATTATTAGGAGTAGTAGATGAAAAATAAGAATTCATCCTCTAATAAGACTGTCATTCACATGTATAGTATGGTATAATCTATACACATGGAGGTGTCGTATGAAAATACTATTGTATTTTGAAGGAGAAAAGATGATTAGCAAATCAGGGGTGGGGCGTGCAATGAAACATCAAATGGCTGCACTTGCTTCACAAGGCATTGAATATACACTATCTGCGGATGATGACTATGATATCTTGCATATAAACACAGTAGGTTTAAATAGTTCTTATATGATCAAAAAGGCAAGAAGTCAAGGAAAAAAAGTTATTTATCATGCACACAGTACAGAAGAGGATTTTCGTAATTCTTTTACATTTAGCAATCAAATTGCCCCTTTTTTTAAGAAACGTTTATGTTATTTATATGGAAAAGCTGATATGATTATTACACCGACACCGTATTCTAAAAGTTTATTGGAAGGGTATGGAATTACAGTGCCTATTCATGCGGTAAGTAATGGAATAGATTTACAACGATTTAACTACAATGAGGAAAAAATACGTTTGTTTCGTGAATTTTTTAAATTACATAAAGATGATAAAGTCATTATTTGTGTAGGATTGTTTTTTGTACGTAAAGGTATTTTAGATTTTATAGAAGTAGCAAAGCGTATGCCTGAATATAAGTTTATTTGGTTTGGGCATGTACCACTATATTCTATACCTAAAAATATTCGAGATATTGTTACGAAAGATCATCCAGAAAATGTAATCTTTCCAGGGTATGTGAATGGGCCTGTTATTGAAGGTGCTTTTTGTGGTGCAGATGCATTCTTTTTTCCAAGTATGGAGGAAACAGAAGGTATTGTTGTGTTAGAGGCATTGGCATCTTATCAACAAGTTGTCGTTAGAGATATTCCTGTATATAATCCATGGCTACAAGATCATGTAAATTGTTTTAAAGGAAAAAATGTAGATGAATTTGTAATGTTACTACACAAGATTATTCATAAACAATTACCAGATGTTAGTAAGAATGGTAGAAGAACAGCGGAACAACGTAGTATTACAGCAATTGGAAAAGAGCTTCGTAATATATATGAAGAAGTACTAAAATTGCCTTAATAGGGATATAGAGGAAGTGAATTAATGAAAAATGGTAGAAAGGGATATGTGTGGAATTTTATTATCATTGGAGGGATGACAGCTCTTGTTTTATTTTTTTCGTTAAAAGACCAATATCAAGAAGTAATGAAGTTAATACTCGGTATTCCATGGTATTGGTTATTAATAATAGGGGTATGGGGATTATTAGGAAATTGGATTGGTGGGAAAATCCTATGTTTATATGCAGATCATTTCAAATCTAATTTTCGATTAAAAGAAGGGGTTATTAACAGCTTAGTTGGAAGCTTTTTTAGTGGAATTACACCAAGTTCGACAGGCGGACAATTTGCGCAGGTATATTTGTTTAAAAAACAGGGTATTTCATATAGTGGGGGAGCTAGTATTTTATGGACTGATTTTATGTTGTATCAAACTAGTTTAGTGTTATTTGTGACAGTACTTTTTATTTTAAAATTTCATCATTATGTAAATATGATGAATCAAGCATTAATGTTATTTATTTTTTTAGGATATATCACAAATGTGGTGATTATTATTTTATTATGGATGATGGTGTTAAAACCTAGTATTTATTTAAGGTTGTGTAGTGGAGGTATTCATTTATTAAAACTTGTGCACATTATCAAAGATGAACAACAAGTTAAAACAAAGATGCAAGAAAAAGTATCATCATTTTCTAATAATATTAAAAAATTACAGAAGGAGAAATATGTTTTTATCAAAAGTATATGTTGGAATTTATTACGGTTCATCATACAATTTGTACTTCCATGGATAATTGTACGATCTTTAGGGTATCAAATCGCAGTGTATGAGATGATTGATTATATGACGTTATCTAGTTTTGTTGTTATGGCGAATACATTTATTCCTATTCCTGGTGCAAGTGGTGGAAGTGAGTTTGTATTTTCATCATTATTTTCTCAAGTATTACCACAAGTAGCTTTGGCAAGCAGTGTTATGATATTATGGAGATTTTCTACTTTTCATTTGGTAATGTTAGTGTCTGGGATTGTTTGTATGGTACAAAGACATCGTTATCATTTTAGGGTAAAATATTAAGGATATAGGAGGTTTTGTTATGAGAATAGGGTTATTTACGGATACATATACTCCAGATATTAATGGGGTGGTTTCTAGTATTGTAACTTTACAAAAAGAGTTAAAAAAAAATGGACATGATGTATTTGTGATTACAAATCATAAAGCTGCAAGAACGCGTTTAGATGGTAATGTATTACGTTTACCAGGAATGGAATTAAAATGGTTATACGGATATAAATTATCAACACCTTATCATTTTAGTGCGAAAGAAGAAATTAAAAAAATGCGTTTAGATGTTATCCATGTGCATACAGAATTTGGTGTAGGGATGTTTGGACGTATTGTTGCGAAATACTTGAATATCCCTCTTGTGACAACGTACCACACAATGTATGAAGATTATACGCATTATATTAATAAGTTTGATTTAGAAGAAGTTGAAAAAGTTTCAAAAAAAGTAGTATCTTCTTTTTCGAGAATGTTATCTGATAGCGCACAAGCAGTGATTTCACCAAGTGAGAAAACAAAAGAAACATTATTACATTATGGCGTTACAACACCAATTTATGTAATACCTACAGGGTTAAACTTTGATCAATTTAAAAAAGATGCGATTGATGAATCACAAGTTAAATCTATTAGAAACCATTATGGAATTCAAGAAGATGAGAAATTGGTTGTCTTTGTAGGAAGAATTGCACCAGAAAAAAGCATTGATATACAGATTGAAGGCTTTCGCTATATCAAAGATAAAAAAATTAAATTAATGATTGTTGGGGATGGGCCACAATTAGAAGAATTAAAAAAATTAGTATCAACATATGAACTTGAAGAACAAGTAATTTTTACAGGTAAAAAAGCAAGAGAAGAAGTACCTTCTTATTATGCATGTGCTGATTGCTTTGTGTCTGCTTCCTTAACGGAAACACAGGGGATGACGTATATTGAAGCTTTAGCTTGTGGATTGCCTGTTTTCGCAAGATGGGATGATGTTTTAAAAGATTTAGTAGTTGAAAATGAAACAGGCTTTCTATTTGAGGATGCACAAGACTTTGCGAAAAAAGTAGAAATGTTTTTTGCGATGCCAAAAGAAAAAATAAATCATATAAGAGAAAATGCACAAAAAAAAGTAATAAAATATGATGCGAATGTATTTTGTTCAAAAGTAGTAAGTGTGTATTATCAAGCAATTGATGACTTTGAAGATGCATATGAAGTTGTAAAAATAAAAACCTTAGATGACTATGTAAAATTATATGTAGAAAATGATAAGGAAGATCAACCTATTAAAATTTTAATTAGTATTGATGATTATTTTCAATATAAAATACGTTTACATACAAGATTAGATCGTAGTAAGATTATAGAATTTCAAAAAAAGGAAGTTGTAATTGAAGCATATCGAGGAGCAATTCGTAAGATTAGAATGAAAGACTATACGAAAAAAGAAATTACACAATACCTTCAAAAAAATCATATATTAGAAGAAAAAGATCGAAATATGATAATTGATGAATTGGAAGAAAAAGGTTATATTAATGATCAAGCGTATTTACAGATGAAAATGGAGAAGTTACAGATTTCATTGATGGGAAAAGGTGGGATTCGTCGTTATTTACTTGGGAAAGGGTTATCGATTGATGATATTGATCAGGCTTTAAAACAAGTAGATGATGAAACAGAATTATATAAAGCAAAAGTTATGGCAGAAAAGCTAATGTCAACAATCAAAGATAAATCACGTAAAATGAAGAAGCAAACAATTATTAAAAAATTAATTTCTTTAGGATTTGATAGCGATATTGCGAAGCATTCTGCTGAGAATTTAGACTATGGAAATGAAGAAGATGATGATGTATTAATAAAAACAATTCAAAAAGCGTATCGTAATTACCAAAGAAAATATGATGGAAAAGAACTAAATTATAAAATTATAGCATATTGTATACAGAAGGGTTTCAAGAAATCAGAAATAGAGAAAATGTTAACTAGAATGGAGTGGTATCATGAGTAAACTATTAGCAGAACTTGAAGATGGTTTTCATGGAACAATTGAAGCATTACTAATCCAAGTAAATCGTGGAGTAACTGCAAAAGGTGCACCCTATTTATCATTTGTGTTACAAGATAAAAGTGGAAGAATGGATGCGAAATATTGGAATGTAAGTGAAGAACAACTACATCAATATAAAGCAGGAATGGTTGTTCGTATATTTGCAGATGTATTATCTCATCAAAAGCAGTTACAAGTACGTATCAATAAAATGGAAATCATACCTACAGAAGATGTAGATATTTCCTTATTTGTGAAAGAAGGACGTGTATCTAAGGATGAGTTAAAGACATCTATTTTTAAAATATTAGAAAATATGAAAAATGAAAATATAAAACGTATTTGTTTAAGTATTTTACATGATTATGAGCAAGACTTTTTTATTTATCCTGCTGCCAAAAGGAATCATCATGATTTTGTAGGAGGGTTAGCTACCCATGTATTAGGTATGATGAAATTGGCGAAGTTTATGGCTAATCAATATCCTTTATTAAATGAAGATTTACTATTAAGCGGAGTTTTACTTCATGATATTGGTAAATTAATGGAGTTAAGTGGTGCAGTTATTACAGAGTATACGGTTGAAGGAAAGCTTTTAGGGCATATAAGTATTATGCAATCGATTGTACAACAAAAAGCAGATGATTTAGGAATATCAGGAGAAGAAGTTATGTTGATGCGCCATATGATTTTATCTCATCATGGACATTATGAATATGGATCACCAGTATTACCATTGATTCCTGAAGCTGAAATCTTATATTTAATTGATAATATAGATGCACGTATGCATTCAATGGAAAAAGCATTAGAAAATGTAGAAGAAGGAGATTTCTCACAACGAATTTTTGCGTTAGAAAATAGATCTTTTTATAAATCGAAAATATAATAAAGGTAATCTAAAATAACGTGGGGCTTACAATCTATGGGGTCTTAAATAACATGGGGTAAATAGCACCCCATAAATTATAAGGTTA